>NZ_JBEAAM010000031.1:0-41997 GCF_040066175.1 Fontimonas sp. SYSU GA230001 | reverse complement strand
CATCCTCCGATGATCCCGCCGCCCCGCCGGCCTTTCAGGCTCACTTCACGTTGGAATCACGCACCCCCTTCAGGCTCATGTGTCATTGGAAGAGGCTGCCGGTTGAAAGTCCGGGCCCGGACCGGCTAGAATCCGCCCCCTTTCGCGTTTTGCGATCCCGTTTGACCGGTGTTCCGATGAAAGAAGGCATCCACCCGAACTACAAGGACGTGACCGTGCAGTGCAGCTGCGGCAACTCCTTCAAGACGCGCTCGACGGTCGGCAAGGACGTCCTGCACGTCGAAGTCTGCTCCGCCTGCCACCCGTTCTACACCGGCAAGCAGAAGGTGATGGACGCCGGCGGCCGCGTGGACAAGTTCAAGAAGCGCTACGGCAAGGCGGCCTGAGCCGTCTCATTGCATCACCCGCGAGGCCGCGCCTGGTGCGCGGCCTTGCCGTTTTCAGGGTCTGCAGGCAAGATGCCGCCCCCCTGAGCGGCCGCCTCGGCCGCTCGCGCACCCAGGCAGAAGGCACTGCGCACCCATGACCGCCACGCTCAAGCAGGCGGCGCTCGACTATCACGAGCGTCCGCACCCCGGAAAACTCGGCATCGCCATCACCAAGCCGGTGGCCGGTCCCGCCGATCTCTCCCTCGCGTACACCCCCGGCGTCGCCGAGCCGGTGCTCGCCATCCAGGAACGCCCGGACGACGCCTACCGCTACACCGCGAAGGGCAATCTCGTCGCGGTGATCTCCAACGGCACCGCCGTGCTGGGCCTGGGCGACTGCGGCGCGCTGGCGTCCAAGCCGGTGATGGAAGGCAAGGCGGTGCTGTTCAAGAAGTTCGCCGACATCGATGTCTTCGACATCGAGATCGACGCGAAAGAGCCGAAGGATGTCATCGACACCATCGCGCGCATCGCGCCGACCTTCGGCGGCATCAATCTCGAAGACATCGCCGCGCCGGCTTGCTTCGAGATCGAGGACGCGCTGATCCGGCGCTGCGACATCCCGGTGTTCCACGATGACCAGCACGGGACCGCGATCGTGATGGCCGCGGCGCTGCTCAATGCGCTGGAGCTGCAGGGCAAGAAGATCGAGGACGCGCGCATCGTCTGCTGCGGCGCCGGCGCGGCCGGCATCGCATCGATGCGCCTGGCCGTGGAACTCGGGGCCCGGCGCGAGAACCTGTGGCTGGTGGATCGCAAGGGCGTGATCCACGACCAGCGCGAGGACTACGCGACGCTCAACAAGGAGAAGCGCGAGTTCGCCGGTCCGCCGAGCGAGCGGCGCACGCTCGCCGGCGCGCTCGCCGGCGCCGATGTGTTCATCGGCGTGTCCGGGCCGGGCCTGATGAAGCCGGAATGGCTGATGCTGATGAACGAGCGCCCGATCGTGTTCGCGCTGTCGAACCCGGTGCCGGAGATCCTGCCGGAAGCGGCATGGAACGTGCGCAAGGACCTGATCATGGCGACCGGTCGCAGCGACTATCCCAATCAGGTCAACAACGTGCTGTGCTTCCCGTTCCTGTTTCGCGGCGCGCTGGATGTGCGTGCGCGCCTGATCAACCGCGAGATGAAAGTCGCCGCCGTGCGCGCGCTGGCGGCGCTGGCACGCGAACCGGTGCCGCCCTCGATGCTGGAAGCCTACGGGCAAAAATCGCTATCCTTCGGCCCGGAATACATCATTCCCAAGCCGCTCGATCCCCGTTTGCGCGACTGTGTCGCGCCCGCGGTGGCCCGCGCGGCCGTTGCCAGCGGTGCCGCACGGCAGCCGTATCCGCCGCATTATCCAAGTTGAGGGTTCATTCATGAGCACGCCCAGCTACAGCCTGGTCAACAACGCTACCGGCGAGAAGATCGACCTGCCGGCGATCACCGGCACGCTCGGTCCCGCGGGCCTGGACGTCGGCAAGGTGTACGACAAGCTCGACGTGTTCACCTACGACCCGGGCTTCAGCTCGACCTGTTCGACCAAGAGCGCGATCACGTACATCGACGGCGATGCCGGCGTGCTGCTGTACCGTGGCTACCCGGTGGCGCAGCTGGCCGAGCACTGCAGCTTCATCGAAGTCGCTTACCTGATCCTCAACGGCGAGCTGCCGAACGCGAAGCAGCTGCAGGACTTCGACCAGACGATCCGTCGCCACACGATGATCAACGAGAACCTGAAAGGGTTCTTCCAGGGCTTCAACTACGACGCGCATCCGATGGCGATGCTCACCGGCGTCGTCGGATCTCTGTCGGCGTTCTATCACGACACCACCAACAACAAGGACGCGCGCCACCGCGAGATCTTCGCGCATCGCATGATCGCCAAGATCCCGACGATCGCCGCCGCGGCCTACAAGAAGTACTACGGCCAGCCCTACGTCTACCCGCAGAACCACCTCGACTACTGCAGCAACCTGCTGCACATGATGTTCGCGGTGCCGGCCGAGCCGTATCGTGTCGATCCGATCGCCGCCAGGGCTCTGGACGTGCTGTTCATCCTGCACGCCGACCACGAGCAGAACGCCTCGACTTCGACCGTGCGCATGGCCGGCTCGACCGGCACCAATCCGTATGCCGCGATCGCGTCGGGCATCGCCGCGCTGTGGGGGCCGGCGCACGGCGGTGCCAACGAGGCCGTGCTGAAGATGCTCAACGAGATCGGTGACGTGAAGAACGTCGCCGGCTTCATGAACAAGGTCAAGGACAAGCAGTCGGGCGTGCGCCTGATGGGCTTTGGCCACCGCGTGTACAAGAACTTCGACCCGCGCGCGACGATCATCCGCGACCAGTGCCACAAGGTGCTCAAGCACCTGGGCAAGGAGAACGATCCGCAGCTCGAACTGGCGATGAAGCTGGAAGAGATCGCGCTGTCGGACGATTACTTCAAGGAGCGCAAGCTCTACCCGAACGTCGATTTCTACTCGGGCATCATCTACAAGGCACTCGGCATCCCGGTGAACATGTTCACGCCGATGTTCGCGATCGCGCGCACGGTCGGCTGGGCGGCGCACTGGATCGAGATGGTCGCCGATCCGACGATGCGCATCGCGCGCCCGCGCCAGGTCTATACCGGCGCCGCCGAGCGCAACGTCGTGCCGCTCGCCAAGCGCTGAGTCTCCGCGTTTTCCGCGGTCGCCCACGGCCCTCCTTGCGAGGGCCGTGCCGTTTGCGCGGCCGCATCAGCCGGATTCGAGCAGGCGTTCGACCTCGGCCAGGTCCGCGCGGCGGAACGGCCGGCCATCGAGTGGGCTGAGCGGCGCGCGCCGCAGGTCGTCGGGTGCGAACACCGCGGCATCCACGCCGACGCCGCCGACGTCGAGGCGCAACAGGGGCACGTTCCGCTCGCCGCCATCCGCGTAGCGGTAGCGGCGCTCGCCGTGCTCGAAGGCGACGCCGCGGTTGAGCAGCTCGATATCGACGGCTTCTGCGGACTCGGCGAACAGGTGCAGCTGCACGCGGTGGGCCGCGGTCACCGCGCCGCTGAGCGTGGCGCCGGCCAGGCGCGGCGAGTACGCCGCCAGCATGCGCATCGCCGAAAGCGCGGTGCTGCGCATCTGCCGCAGCCGCCGGCGATATTCGTCACCGCCGAACAGCCGCAGGTAGTCGAGCACGGCGGCATGCACGGCGGCGTTGTCGGGCAGCCCCGCCTGCGACGGCAGGCCGAGCCGCTGCGCGGCGCGCCGCTTGGCCTGGCCATAGTCGGTCACCAGCTCCACGCAGACGATGCGCGCCGCTTCCTCGACGATGCCCGAACGGCCCTGGTAGCTCATGCTTGCTTTGAAAGACGGCGCCGGCTTGTGCAGGACATGCACACGTTCAGTACAGATCCTGCAGGCCGTCGGTCTCGTCGCGCCGCTGGGCCGCGGCGTCCTCGGGCTCGGGTATCCGGTCCTGCGGCACCGTTTCGAAGATCGCGGCGGGATCGCCGGCAGCCGCGAGGCGGCCGCTGTTGCGGTTGATGCGGACTTCGGCCAGGCCGGCCGGGCGCGGCAGCGTTTCCTGTGGCACGTCCTTGAGGGCGACGCGCATGAAATCCATCCACGCCGGCAGCGCCGCCCGGCCGCCCACTTCACCGCGGCCCAGCGGCGTCGGCTGGTCGAATCCGACCCAGGCCACCGCGACGAGATGCTTCTGGAAGCCGTTGAACCAGGCGTCTGTTTCGTCGTTGGTCGTGCCGGTCTTGCCGGCCAGGTCGTTGCGGCCCAGCTGCGCGACCTTGGCGGCGGTGCCGCGCACGGTGACGTCGTGCAGGATGTCGGTGATCATCCAGATGGTCCTCGGGTCGATTGCACGCGGCGCCAGCGACGGATCGGCGGGCGCCGGCGTGGCTGCCGGGTCCGTCGCGCCGCTCGCGGGCGGCTGTGGCTCGGCGCACTCGGCGCAGGCGCGCCGCGGCTGCGCTGCGAATACGGTCCGGCCGCTGCTGTCACGGACTTCGCGGATGAAGTAGGGATCGACCACGAACCCGCCGTTGGCGATGGTCGCGTAACCGCGCGCCAGTTCCAGCGGCGTGAAGACTGCGCTGCCCAGCGCCATCGTCAGGTCCTGCGGCAGGCGGTCCTGCGGCAGGCCGAAGCGCGGCACGTAGTCGCGCGCGGTGGCGACGCCGATGGACTGCAGCAGGCGGATCGACACGAGATTGCGCGATTGCACCAGCGCTTCGCGCAGGCGCATCGGACCCTGGATGTCGCCACCGTAGTTCTCCGGTCGCCAGCTCGATTCGAGTCCGGGATCGTCGTACACGACCGGCGCGTCGAGCAGCACCGATGCCGGCGTGAAACCGTTTTCGAGCGCCGCCGAATACAGGAAGGGCTTGAAACCGGACCCGGCCTGGCGGCGTGCCTGGGTCGCGCGGTTGAACTTGCCGGCGTAGAAGTCGAAGCCACCCACCAGCGCCTGGATGGCACCGTCCGCCGGATCGAGTGCGACCAGCGCGCCCTGCACCTGCGGCACCTGCGCCAGCCGCGCGCCGGCCGACGTGACCTGCAGGCGCACGACCTCGCCAGGCTGCAGCGGGTTCTTCTCCACCGACAGCCTGGCCCATTCGAAGGCCGGCTTGGCCAGGGTCAGGCTGCCCTGGCGCGTGACCAGCGACACCCGGTCGGCGCGGAAGTCGGTCACGATCGCCGGTTCCAGGCCGCCGATCGTCGGCAGCCGCTCGAAAGCCCGCGCCAGCTCGCGCTCGCGGCCCGGCTGCAGCAGCGCCGGCTCGATGCGGCTCTCCGGACCGCGCCAGCCGTGCCGCTGGTCGTACTCCAGCAGTGCGTTGCGCAGCGCCGCATTGGCGGCTGCCTGGCGTGCGGAGTCGATCGTCGTCGTCACGACGAAGCCACGGGCGTAGGCATCCTCGCCGTACTGGGCGACCAGCTCGGCGCGCGCCATCTCGGCGACGTAGTCGGCCTCGACATCCACCTTGGCGCGGTACGGACGCACCACGACCGGTTCTTCGAGCGCCGCCTGATAGTCCTGCTGCGATACCCGGCCCAGATCACGCATGCGGCGCAGCACGTAATCGCGCCGCGCCTGCGCGCGTTCGGGACTGGCCACCGGGTTGTCGCGCGACGGCGCCTTGGGCAGTCCGGCGATCGTCGCCATCTCGCCGAGCGTCAGCGCACCGACGTCCTTGTCGAAATAGACCAGCGCCGCGGCACCGACGCCATAGGCACGCTCGCCGAGAAAGATCTTGTTCAGGTACAGCTCGAGGATCTGCTCCTTGCTGAGCTCGCGCTCGATGCGGATGGCGAGCAGGATCTCCTTGAACTTGCGCGTGAAGGTGCGCTCGCTGGACAGGAACACGTTGCGCGCGAGCTGCATCGTGATGGTGCTGCCGCCCTGGCTCTTCTCGCCGGTGGACAGGTACTTGAACGACGCGCGCAGCAGGCCCTGCCAATCGATACCCGGGTGCGTGAAGAAGCGATCGTCCTCGGCGGCGAGGAAGGCGCCGATCAGCTGCGGCGGGAGCTCGTCGTAGCGCAGCAGCGCGCGGCGCTCGGCGCCGAACTCGCCGATCAGCCTGCCGTCGGCGCTGTAGATGCGCAGCGGCACCGCCAGCTGCAGCTCGCGCAGGCTGGCCACCGACGGCAGCTCGCGGCTCAGCCTGGCGAGAGCGAAGGACGCGGCCAGCGCCGCCGTCAGCACGACTAGGAGGAAGGCGCCGAGCAGCCACAGCCACGGCCGCCGGCGGGATCGTTCAGGCGTCATCGGCAGTCAGGGAGACGGAACAGAACACTTTGAATGTTTGCAACCAGATCAGACAGTTGCCGCGGGAACTTCCAGTTGCGCAGTAGAAATATTGCGTTATAGTACGGCCTGATGCGGGAAGAGTCTCTTTCCCGCGGGGGATTGTCAACGCAGCGGCTCGGGGCACTGATGGCCAATTTGCAATCGCTGTTCGGCAAGCGCAGCCAGCAACTCGTCGGACTGGACATCAGTTCCAGCTCGGTCAAGCTGCTGGAGCTGTCGCGCAAGGGTGCCCGCTTCAACGTCGAGGCCTATGCGGTGGAGCCGCTGCCGCCCGCGGCCCTGTCCGACAAGCAGATCGCCGATCCCAAGGCGCTCGGCGAGACCATCGCCCGTGCGCTCAGCCGCGCCGGCACCCGCACCCGCCAGGCCGCGATCGCCGTGTCCGGCGCCTCGGTGATCACCAAGATCGTCGAGATGCCCAAGACGCTGTCCGGCGACGACATGGAAGAGCAGATCAAGGCCGAGGCGGACCAGTACATCCCCTATCCGATCGACGAGGTCAGCCTCGACTTCGAGGTGCTCGGTCCGAGTCCGAAGAACAGCGAGATGGTCGAGGTCGTGCTCGCCGCGTGCCGCCGCGAGCAGGTCGAGCAGCTGTGCGCGGCCGTCGAACTGGCCGGCCTCAAGCCGACGGTGGTCGATGTCGAGTCCTACGCGCTGGAAAACGCCTGCCAGTTCCTGCAGCACCAGATGCCGGACGGCGGCCGTCAGAAGGCCATCGCGGTGGTCGATGTCGGCGCGGCGGTCACGTCGATGATGATCCTGTTCGACGGCAAGACCATCTACACGCGCGACCAGAACTTCGGCGGTCGCCAGCTCACCGAGGACATCATGCGCACCTACGGCATGTCCTTCGAGGAGGCGACCAAGGCGAAGAAGAGCGGCTCGCTGCCGGAGAACTACGCCACCGACGTGCTCGCGCACTTCGTCGCCGACATGGCGCAGCAGATCGACCGTGCGTTGCAGTTCTTCTTCTCTGCGGTCACCCAGTACAGCACGATCGACCAGATCATCCTCGCCGGCGGCTGCGCGCAGATTCCCGGGGTCGATGTCAGTATCCAGGAACGCCTGCAGATTCCGACGGTCGTCGCCAAGCCCTTCGCGCAGATGAGCATCGCCTCGCGCGCCAAGCCGGCGAACCTCGCGCAGGACGAGGCTTCGCTGCTGGTCGCCTGCGGGCTGGCCTACCGCGCCTTCGACGAGGAAAAAGCATGAGTTTCCGGAGCGCGCAGGGAGGGATGCCATGACCATCCACATCAACCTGCTCGACTGGCGCAAGGAACGCCGGGAACGGCGCAAGAAGGAATTCATCGCCACCCTCGGCCTGGCGGTGGCCATCGCCGGCGGCATCGTCGCCGCGGGCTGGATGCTGGTCGATGGCGAGCTGCAGTACCAGCAGGCGCGCAACGAGTTCCTCCGCGTCCAGATCAAGGAGATGGACAAGAAGATCAAGGAGATCGAGGAACTGGAGAAGGTGCGCGCCAATCTGCTCGCGCGCATGCGCGTGATCGAGCAGCTGCAGGCCAGCCGCACCGCGTCCGTGCACTTCTTCGACGAACTGGTCAACACGCTGCCCGATGGTGTCAGCCTGACCGGCTTCAAGCAGCAGGGCAACAAGGTCACGATCGACGGCATCGCCGAGTCGAACGGTCGGGTATCGACTTACATGAAGAATCTCGACGCCTCGCCCTGGTTCTCCGATCCGCGCCTGATCGTCATCAAGACCGGCGAGAAGGACCGCCTGCGCAAGGGCGAATTCCAGCTGGTGGTCAACCGGCTGACCAAGCCTCAGGAACGCAAGGCGCAGGACACCGCGACCGAGGGTCAGTCCGAAGACGGGGTGATCGAATGAACGTCCAGGAGATCATCCAGCAGCTCAACACGCTGGACATGCAGAATCCGGGCGCGTGGCCCGGCTGGGTGCGCACCGCCGCGGCGGTGCTGCTGGGCGTCATCCTCGTCGGTGCCGGCGGCTGGTTCCTCGTCAATCCGGTGTACGAACAGATCCAGGCCGAGCGCGTCACCGAACAGAACCTGCGCGCCGATTTCGAGGCCAAGCAGAAGAAGGTCGCCGCGCTGGACGCCTATCGCGCCCAGCTCGCCGAGATGGAGCAGTCCTTCGGCGCGATGCTCAAGCAGCTGCCGAGCAAGGCGGAGGTCGCCAACCTGCTCAACGACATCTCGCAGGCGCGCGTCGCCGCCAGCCTCGAAGAGGAGCTGTTCCAGCCGCAGAGCGAGATGCCCAAGGACTTCTATGCGGCGATTCCCAACAAGATCATCGTGCTCGGCAGCTATCACGAGATGGGCAGCTTCGTCGGCGCGGTCGCAGCGCTGCCGCGCATCGTCACCATCGAGGACGCCGAGGTCCGTTCGACCGGCGGCAAGGGCAAGACCGCGGCGACCCAGCTGCGCATGACCGCGCAGGTCATGACGTATCGCTATCTCGACGACAGCGAGATCGCGGCCAGCAAGCCGGCAGCCAAGGGCAAGGGAGGCAAGAAATGAGCGCCCTGACGCGCGCCATCGCCGTCGCCGCCACCGCGCTGCTGCTCGCCGGCTGCAGCGGTGACATGTCCGATCTGGAGCAGTACGTCGCCGAGGTCAAGGCGCGCAAGTCGACCAAGATCGAGCCGATTCCACAGATCAAGCAGTACGAAGCGTTCGCCTACGTGCCCGGCGGGCGGCGCGATCCGTTCATCGAAGTGCGGCCGGCGGAGCGCGAGACGGCCGCCAGCGGACCGAAGCCAGACCTGAACCGCAACCGCGAGCCGCTGGAGGAGTTCCCGCTCGATGCGCTGCGCATGCTGGGCACGATCAGCACGCCCGAAGGGGTCTTCGCGCTGATCCGCGCGCCGGACAACGTGATCCACCGAGTCACGCTGAAGAATTACATGGGGCAGAACTACGGACAGATCGTTGCCATTTCCGGCACCGAAGTGCGCTTGCAGGAGCTGGTCCCCGATGGCTTCGGTGGCTGGACCCAGCGCGGTGCCATCCTGGCGCTGTCCGATCGATGACCCAGCCGCAAAGGCTCCAGGGAGTTTTCGCAATGCACACGCTCATGGCCGCAATTCGACATCGACTCTGGTGGGGCCTGGCGCTCACCGCCGCTTCGCTGGCCGTCCACGCCCAGGACGCCGCGCGTACCCTCACCGCCGTGGACTTCGTCGCGCTCGGCAGCGGTCGCGTGCAGATGACTCTGACCCTGTCCGAGCCCGCGCCGCAGCCGGCGGTGTTCACGGTGGACAAGCCGGCGCGCATCTCGCTCGACTTCCCCGACACGCGCATGGGCCTGGGCGAACGCTACCAGCGCGTCAACGTCGGCAATGTCCGCGCCGTCGCCAGCGCCGAGGCGCGCGGGCGCACGCGCGTCGTCGTCGAGCTCGCCGAAACCGCGCCTTACAAGCTCAACGTGGACGGCAACAAGGTGGTGCTGCAGATCGACGGCGGCGCGCCGGCCGCAGCGGCCGCCGCGCTGGCACCGCCCGGACGCAGCACGGGCAGCATCAACGGCATCGATTTCCGTCGCGGCGAGAAGGGCGAGGGGCGGGTGATCGTCCGCCTGAGCGATCCCAAGGCGGTCGTCGATGTGCGCGAGGAAGCCGGCAGGGTCGTCGCCGTGTTCCGTGACACGGCGGTCGGCAGCGAGCTGTCCAAGCGCCTCGACGTGCTCGATTTCGCCACGCCGGTGAAGTTCGTCGATGTGCGGGCGGACGGGCCCAACAGCCTGATCGCGATCACGCCGGTGTCCGGCATCGAGTTCGAGCAGTCCGCCTACCAGTCGGGCGACCTGTTCACGCTGGAGCTGCAGCCACTGACGCCTGCGGAGGTCGCCGAGAAGCAGAAGCAGCAGCCGCAGTTCACCGGCGAGCGCATCAGCCTGTCGTTCCAGAACGTCGATGTGCGCTCGCTGCTGCAGATCATCGCCGACGTCGCCGGCACCAACATGGTCATCAGCGACTCGGTCAAGGGCCAGATCGCGATGCGACTCGAAAACGTGCCCTGGGACCAGGCGCTGGACATCATCCTGCGCACCAAGGGACTGGGCATGCGCCAGCAGGGCAACGTGATGCTGGTCGCGCCGGTCGAGGAGATCGCCGCGCGCGAGCGCGTCGAGTTGGAGGCGCAGAAGCAGAAGACCGAGCTGGCGCCCCTGCGGTCGGAGATCATCCAGGTCAACTACGCCAAGGCCAGCGACATGAAGGCGCTGCTCGTCAGCGGCGACAATTCCCTGCTCTCCGAGCGTGGAAGGGTCTCGGTCGACGACCGCACCAACACCCTGCTGGTGCTGGAAACCCGCGACAAGCTCGACGAGATCCGCGATCTGGTCGCGCGTCTGGACATCCCGGTGCGCCAGGTCCTGATCGAGTCGCGCATCGTCATCGCCAACGACGACTTCGCCCGCGAGCTCGGGACCCGTTTCGGCGTCAGCACGATCGGCACGGTCGGCAACAACACGGTTGGGCAGTCTGGCACTAATTTGGGCTCGCGCACTGTTACAGGAACATTAGCAGGCGGCTCAACTGCAGCTACTCCATTTTTGGTTGATAGTTACCTAGTTAACCTGCCGGCGCTTGGCGCTCCGTCGATTGCATGGACGATTCTCGGGAAAGATTTCCTGATCGATCTCGAACTGAGCGCGCTGCAGTCGGAAGGCCGCGGCGAACTGATCTCGACCCCGCGCGTGGTCACCGCCAATGGCAAGGAGGCGGTGATCGAGCAGGGCCGCGAGATCCCGTACCAGACGTCGAGCGGCAATCAGGGCACGCAGACCCAGTTCAAGAAGGCGGTGCTGTCGCTGACGGTGACGCCGCAGATCACGCCCGACAACCGCGTCGTCATGGATCTGGCGGTCACCAACGACTCCCAGGGCGAGAACGTCAACACCGGCCTCGGCAGTGCGCCGGCGATCGACACGCGCAAGCTCAACACCCAGGTGCTGATCAAGAGCGGCGAGACCGTCGTGCTCGGCGGCGTGTTCCAGGAGGAGAGCCAGCGCTCTTCGGCCAAGGTGCCGCTGCTCGGCGATGTGCCGCTGCTGGGGGCTCTGTTCAAGAACACCCGCACGTCGCAGAACAAGCGCGAGCTGCTGATCTTCGTTACGCCGCGCGTGCTGCAGGAGGGTCTCGCGGTCAAGTAGCACCGCACCGCGCCTTGGCGGGTGAGGCGCCGTCGCGTTCGACGGCGCTTCTACAATAGCGGTGTGAGCACGCATCCCAACATCTTCCTGGTCGGGCCGATGGGCGCCGGCAAGACCACGATCGGCCGCCGCCTCGCCGAGCTGCGCGGCCTGGAGTTCGTGGACTCGGACCACGAGATCGAGCAGCGCACCGGTGTCGATATCCCCTTCATCTTCGAGAAGGAGGGCGAAGCCGGCTTCCGCAGGCGCGAGAAACAGGTGATCGCCGACCTGACGATGCGCTCCGGCATCGTGCTGGCCACCGGTGGCGGCGCGATCCTCGACCCGGACAACCGCCAGGCGCTCGCCGCACGCGGCGTCGTCGTCTATCTGCAGGCCAGCGTCGATCAGCAACTGCTGCGCACCGCGCGCGCCGACAATCGCCCGTTGCTGCAGCAGGCCAGCGACCGGCGCGCCACGCTCGAACAGCTGTTCCGCATCCGCGACCCGCTGTACCGCGAGATCGCCGACATCGTCGTCGCCACCGATCACCGCAGCACCAAGTCGGTCGTGCGTGAGATCGAGGACGCGCTGGATCAGGGGCGCAGCGGCTAAACTGCGCGCCTGTCCGTCGTCCGTCCGCCTCATGCAAACCCTCGACGTCGCTCTCGGCGACCGCAGCTATCCGATCCATATCGGCGCCGGCCTGCTCGGCGACCCGCGATCGTGGGCGGCGCTGCGCGGCCGTGCGCTGCGCCTGGTCACGGATAGCCACGTCGCCGCCCACTACCTCGATCCCGTCGTCCGCGTCCTCGGCCTGCAGACCGCCGCGGTCCGCGTCATTCCGGCCGGCGAGCCGCAGAAGAATCTGCAGCAGGTCGAGGCGCTTCTCGACTGGCTGCTGGAGACGCGCCTGCCGCGCGACGGCTGCCTGATCGCCCTGGGCGGCGGCGTCATCGGCGATCTGGTCGGTTTCTGCGCGGCGATCTACCAGCGCGGCATCGACTTCGTGCAGGTGCCGACGACCCTGCTGGCGCAGGTGGACTCGTCCGTCGGTGGCAAGACCGGCGTGAATCATCCGCGCGGCAAGAACATGATCGGCGCCTTCCATCAGCCGCGTCTGGTGCTGGCCGACACCGATACCTTGCGCAGCCTGCCCAGGCGCGAACTGCTCGCCGGCCTGGCCGAGGTCATCAAGTACGGCATGCTCGGCGATCGCGGCTTCCTCGGCTGGATCGACGCGCATCTGGACCGTCTGCTCGCACTCGAACCCGAAGCGATCGCACATGCGATCCGCCGCAGCTGCGAGATGAAGGCAGAGATCGTCGCACGCGACGAGCGCGAGGGCGGTCCGCGCGCGCTGCTCAATCTCGGCCACACCTTCGCGCACGCCATCGAAACCCACGCCGGCTATGGCGAATGGCTGCATGGCGAGGCCGTCGCCACCGGCCTGTGCATGGCCGCCGACCTGTCGGCGCGGCTGGGCTGGATCGGCCACGACGATGCGCAGTCCTGCATTGCGCTGATCGAGCGCTGCGGCCTGCCGGTGCGGCCGCCGGCCGGCATGAGTCCGGACGATTTCGTGCGCAACATGGCGCTCGACAAGAAAGTCGCCGGCGGCAGGTTGCGCCTGGTGCTGCTGCGTGCGCTCGGCGAAGCCGTCGTGACCGGCGATTTCGACCCGGCGAAGCTCGCCGAGACGCTGGATCATTTTTGCAGCGCGTCTCACGTCTCACACCTCGCGTCTCGCCAGCAATGACGCTCGCGCCCTACGCCGCCGACGACCGGCATTCGCGGGGGCGCCGCCATCCCGAAGCCTCGCCCGGACATCGCAGCGAGTACCAGCGCGACCGCGACCGCATCATCCACTCCGGCGCGTTCCGGCGGCTCGAATACAAGACCCAGGTCTTCGTCAACCACGAGGGCGACCTGTTCCGCACGCGGTTGACGCACTCGATCGAGGTCGCGCAGATCGCGCGCACGATGGCGCGCACGCTCGCGCTCAACGAAGACCTGTGCGAGGCCGTATCGTTGGCGCACGACCTCGGCCACACGCCTTTCGGCCACGCCGGCCAGGATGCGCTCAATGCCTGCATGAAGCCCTACGGCGGCTTCGAGCACAACGCGCAGTCCCTGCGCGTGGTCGATGAGCTGGAGGACAAGTACGCCGAGTTCCGCGGCCTGAACCTGATGTTCGACACGCGCGAGGGCATCCTCAAGCACTGCTCGGTCGCGCGTGCCCGCACGCTCGGCGATGTCGGTGAACGCTTTTTGCAGCGCACCCAGCCGAGCCTGGAGGCGCAGCTGGCCAACCGTGCCGACGAGATCGCCTACAACAACCACGACATCGACGACGGCCTGCGCGCGCGCCTGCTGACCATCGAGCAGCTGCGCGAGGTGCCGCTGTTCCGCCGCCACCACGATCTCGTGGTGCAGCGCTACGGCGCGATCAGTCCCAAGCAGCAGCGCCACGAGACCACGCGCCGCATCATCAACACGCTGGTGGTCGATCTCACCGAGTCCTCGCGCAAGGCGCTCGCCGATGCCGGCGTGGCCACGATCGACGAAGTGCGTGGCATGCACGCGCCGCTGATCTGCTTCAGTGCGCAAGTGCAGGCCGAGAACGAGGCGCTCAAACGCTTCCTGCGCGAACACCTCTACAGCCACCCGCAGGTCTACCGGATCATGGTCAAGGCCAAGCGCGTCGTCACCGAACTGTTCGACGCCTTCTTCGCCGACCCGCGCCTGATGCCGCCCGATTTCTCCGACGCCGCGCGGCGCATGGAAGCCAGCGACGGCGAAACCGGACGCGCCCGCGCCATCGCCGACTACATCGCCGGCATGACCGACCGCTATGCGCTCGACGAGTACGAGCGCCTGTTCGATCCACGCCGGCTCAGATAACGACACTGCTTCTTTTGAATCCCGCGGCCAAGGATGGCCGCGTGTTGTACAGGACGTACCTACGGTCGGAACCAGTCTTCGACTTTTACGCCGCTTGCTCCCGCATAGGTCGCCGGGCTGCGCGTGACCAGCGTCAGTTCGCGCACCGCGGCGATCGCCGCCTGCTGGCCCTCGACCTCGCTCCAGGCGCGCCCCTGCCGCGTGCGGCGCGGCGTCTCGCGCGCCAGCCAGATCGCGGCCTCCAGATCGAACGGGGCCACCGCCGGACCGCTGCGCAGCAGTTCGTGCACGAATCCCGCGAGCTGGGTGCGGCGCGCGCCGTCGGGGAGCGTCTCGACGCCGCGCAGCAGCACATAGGCGATCGGCGCAGCGATCGCGCAGACCTGCTGGTGCTGCAGGAAGCGGGTGAGCACCAGCCGGTTGCCAGCCGGCCGAGTCAGCTCGGCCAGCACCGGCAGGTCGAGCAGGTAGCGCGCGCGCGCCATCAGGTTTCGCCCGCCCAGCGCTCGAGCTCGTCGGCGCTGATGCCTTCGAAAGTGGGGCCCGCGCGCGCGCGCCACGTGCTCAGCCACTGGCCGAAATCCGGTGCCGGACCGGCGCTGCGCAGGCGCTCGTACTCGGCCTCGGCGAGCAGCACCGCGACCGGCCGGCCGCGGCGGCTGATGGTCACCGGATGGCCCCCCTCGACCTCGCGCAGCAGCTCGGTCAGGCTGTCCTTGGCTTCCGCTACCGAGACTGATTTCATTCCTGCTCGCGCATAATGGCCATTTAGATGGCCATTTTATACGAATGTAACTTGTTGACTCAATTTATGTAATTCGGCCAGTGCGCGGCAAGACGAATCCTGATTTGCGCGCACCGATGCGGGCGCAAGACACTGTGCGCCCGCCCCTGCCGGGCGGATGCCGCCGCGCGCCATGCGCGCCTTGAGGAGCACGTCGATGTTCGACCGCGTACACCCCAACCAGAGCCTTGGCCTTTACAGGCCAGAGTTTGAGAAAGACAGCTGCGGTTTCGGCCTGATCGCCCACATGGACGACCAGCCGAGCCACAAGCTGGTGCAGACCGCCGTGACCGCGCTGCACCGCATGACCCACCGCGGCGCCGTCGCCGCCGACGGCAAGACCGGCGACGGCTGCGGCCTGTTGATGAAGAAGCCGGATGCCTTCCTGCGCCGCGAGGCCGCGAAACTCGGCTTCGATCTGGGTGACGGGCAAAGCAACTACTGCGCCGGCAACATCTTCTTCGCGCAGGACGCCAAGCGGCGCGCACGCGCCAAGGCCGTGCTCAAGGAGAGCCTCGAACTGCACGGCCTGACCCTGGCCGGCTTCCGCGAAGTGCCGACCGACCGCTCGGCGCTCGGCGAGGAAGCACTCAAGTCGCTGCCGGTGATCGAGCAGGCGTTCATCACCGCGCCCAGGGGCATGCACAAGTTCGCGTTCGAGCTGAAGCTGTTCAAGGCCCGTCGCCGCGCCGAGAAGATCATCGACAACGAGGGCGATCACGACTTCTACGTCACGCACCTGTCCTGTCGCGTGATCGTCTACAAGGGCCTGGTGATGCCGGAGTTCCTGCCGGTGTTCTACCCGGACCTCGCCGACCCCGCGCTGGAATCGTCGATGTGCGTGTTCCACCAGCGCTTCTCGACCAACACGCTGCCGCGCTGGAACCTGTGCCACCCGTTCCGCTACCTCGCGCACAACGGCGAGATCAACACGATCTCCGGCAACCGCAAGTGGGCGCTGGCGCGGGCCAAGAAGTTCCAGTGCGCCGATCTGCCGGACATCGACGAGATCGCACCATTGGTGAGCATGCACGGCTCGGACTCGCAGTCGCTCGACAACATGCTCGAAGTGCTGCTCGCCGGCGGCATGGACATCTTTGCCGCGCTGCGCGCGCTGATCCCGCCCGCCTGGCAGAACGTCGAGGATCTCGATTCCGACGTGCGTGCGTTCTACGAGTACAACTCGGTCAACATGGAGCCCTGGGACGGCCCCGCCGGCGTCGTCCTCACCGACGGCCGCTACGCGGCCTGCACGCTCGACCGCAACGGCCTGCGGCCGGCGCGCTACGTCATCACCGCGGACCGCCAGATCGTGCTGGCCTCGGAGATCGGCGTGCATGACTTCCGCCCGCAGGATGTCGTCGAGAAGGGCCGCCTGCGTCCGGGCGAGATTCTCGCCGTCGATACCGAGACCGGTGCGCTGCTGCGTCCCGAGGACATCGACCGCATGCTCGCCAGCCGCAAGCCGTACAAGCAGTGGCTGAAGTCGAACATGAAGCGCCTGGAGGCGCGCCTGTCCGACGACCCGAGCTCGCTGGAAGTGATGCCGCCGGACATGGTGGCGACCTATCACAAGATGTTCCAGCTCACCTTCGAGGAGCGCGACCAGGTGCTGCGCCCGCTGTCCGAGTCTGGCCAGGAAGCGGTCGGCTCGATGGGCGACGACACGCCGTTCGCGGTGCTGTCGGACAAGGTGCGCTCGGTCTACGACTACTTCCGACAGATGTTCGCGCAGGTGACCAACCCGCCGATCGACCCGCTGCGCGAGCAGATCGTGATGTCGCTGGAATGCCAGCTCGGCGCCGAGAAGGGCATGTTCGAGGAGACGCCGGAGCGCGCCGCGCGCCTGCTGATCGACTCGCCGATCCTGTCGGAAGCCAAGTTCAAGCGCCTGCTCGCGATCGGCAACGACGATCCGGCCTACGCGCATCACATCATCGACCTCAACTATTCGCCCCATGCGGGCGAACCCGAGGTCGGCCTGAAGGCCGCGGTCGAGCATGTCTGCGACGAGGCCGTGGCGGCGGTGAAGTCCGGCAAGGTGGTGCTGGTGCTGTCGGATCGCGCGATCGAGCGCGGCAAGCTGCCGATCCACGCGCTGCTCGCGGTCGGTGCGGTCAACAATCGCCTGGTCCGCGAGGGCCTGCGCTGCGACTGCAACATCGCCGTCGAGACCGCGACCGCGCGCGACCCGCACCACTTCGCCTGCCTGATCGGCTACGGCGCGTCGGTGATCTATCCCTATCTCGCCTACGCGACGCTCTACGAGATGGCGCGCGCGGGACAGGTCAAGAACAAGCCGGCCGAACAGCTCGCGCAGTCGTACCGCAAGGGCATCAACAAGGGCCTGTACAAGATCATCTCGAAGATGGGCATCGCGACGATCTCCTCGTACCGCGGCGCGCAGCTGTTCGAGATCGTCGGCCTGCACGACGAAGTGGTCGATCTGTGTTTCGAAGGCACGGTCTCGCGCATCGGCGGCGCGCGCTTCGCACAGCTGCAGGACGAGCAGGAGCGCCTGGCCGACGTCGCCTGGAGCGCGCGCAAGCCGATCGAGCAGGGCGGCCTGTACAAGTACGTGCATGGCGGCGAATACCACGCCTACAACCCGGACGTGATCGGCACGCTGCAGAAGGCGGTGAAATCCGGTCGTTACGAGGACTACAAGCACTTCGCGAGCTTCGTCAACGAACGGCCGGTGGCGACGATCCGCGACCTGTTCAAGCTCAGGACCGGCAACGCGATTTCCGTCGATGAGGTCGAGCCGGTCGAATCGATCCTCAAGCGCTTCGACTCCGCCGGCATGTCGCTGGGCGCGCTCTCGCCCGAGGCGCACGAGGCGCTGGCGATCGCGATGAACCGCCTCGGCGGCCGCTCGAACTCCGGCGAAGGCGGCGAGGACCCGGCGCGCTACGGCACCGAGAAGATGTCGAAGATCAAGCAGGTCGCGTCCGGCCGCTTCGGCGTCACGCCGGCCTACCTGGTCAACGCCGAAGTGCTGCAGATCAAGATCGCGCAGGGCGCCAAGCCCGGCGAAGGCGGCCAGCTGCCCGGCGACAAGGTCAACGAGCAGATCGCGAAGCTGCGCTATGCCCGCCCCGGCGTCGCGCTGATCTCGCCGCCGCCGCACCACGACATCTACTCGATCGAGGACCTCGCGCAGCTGATCTTCGACTTGAAGCAGGTCAATCCGCAGGCACTGGTCTCGGTCAAGCTGGTCTCCGGTCCCGGTGTCGGCACCATCGCGGCGGGCGTCGCCAAGGCCTACGCCGACCTGATCACGATCTCCGGCTACGACGGCGGCACCGGCGCGAGCCCGCTGACCTCGGTCAAGTACGCCGGCACGCCCTGGGAACTGGGCCTGTCGGAGACGCACCAGACGCTGCGTATGAACAACCTGCGCGACAAGGTGCGCGTGCAGACCGACGGCGGCCTCAAGACCGGCCTCGACGTGGTCAAGGCCGCGATCCTCGGCGCCGAGTCCTTCGGCTTCGGTACCGCGCCGATGGTCGCGCTGGGCTGCAAGTACCTGCGCATCTGCCATCTGAACAACTGCGCGACCGGCGTCGCGACGCAGAACGCGACGCTGCGCCTCGAGCATTTCATCGGCCTGCCGGAAATGGTGATGAACTATTTCCGCTTCGTCGCGCAGGAGACGCGCGAGTGGCTCGCGGCGCTGGGCGTGCGCTCGATCGCCGAGCTGATCGGCCGCACCGACCTGCTCGAGATCGACCAGGCCGAGAACGCCAAGACGCAGAACCTCGACCTGCAGCCGATCCTCGAATCGGCCGGCATGGTGCTGCCGAGCGCGCAGTACTGCATGTTCAACAACGAGCCATTCGACAAGGGCGAGCTCGCCGAGGCGATGCTGCACGACTGCCTGCCGGCGATCGAGCACAAGACCGGCGGCATCTTCCATTACACCGTGCAGAACCGGCACCGCTCGATCGGCGCACGCCTGTCCGGCGAGATCGCGCGCCGCCACGGCAACCTGGGCATGTCCGACAAGCCGATCACGATCAAGCTCAAGGGCACCGCCGGCCAGTCGCTGGGCGTGTGGAACGCCGGCGGCCTGAACCTCGAACTCGAAGGCGATGCCAACGACTACGTCGGCAAGGGCATGGCCGGCGGCCGCATCATCGTCAAGCCACCCAAGGGCGTGCGCTACGAGACGCGCGAGGCGGCGATCATCGGCAACACCTGCCTGTATGGCGCCACCGGCGGCACGCTGTACGCGGTCGGCATGGCCGGCGAGCGCTTCGCGGTGCGCAACTCGGGCGCGCATGCGGTGGTCGAGGGCTGCGGTGATCACGGCTGCGAATACATGACCGGCGGTGTCGTCGTCGTGCTCGGTCGCACCGGCGTCAACTTCGGCGCGGGCATGACCGGCGGCTTCGCCTACGTGCTCGACGAGAAGCGCAGCTTCGTCGATCGCTACAACCACGAGCTGATCGACATCCATCGCGTCGTCTCCGAGTCGATGGAAGCGCACGAGCATTACCTGCGCAGCGTCGTCGCCGAGTACGCCGCCGCGACCGGCTCGAAGTGGGCGCAGGCGATCCTGTCGGACTGGGCGGATTTCGTCGGCAAGTTCTGGCTGGTCAAGCCCAAGGCGGCGGAGATCGGCACCTTGATCGACTCCGTGCGCGCAGCGGCATAAGGAAGGAAAGTCATGGGTGCAAAGAACGTCAACCAGTTTCTCGACCTGCCGCGCCAGGACCCGGTGAAGTCGCCGGTGGAACAGCGCGTGCACGACTTCCGCGAGATCTACGGCCAGTTCCAGCCGGACCAGGCCAAGGCGCAGGCTGGCCGTTGCCTCGCCTGCGGCAATCCGTACTGCGAGTGGAAGTGCCCGGTGCACAACTTCATCCCGAACTGGCTCAAGCTGGTCGAGGAAGGCAATCTGTTCGCTGCCGCCGAACTGTCGCATCGCACGAACTCGCTGCCGGAGATCTGCGGCCGCATCTGCCCGCAGGACCGCCTGTGCGAAGGCGCGTGCACGCTGGAGGACGGCTTCGGCGCGGTGACCATCGGCTCGATCGAGAAGTACATCACCGACGAGGCGCTCAAGCAGGGCTGGCGCCCGGACATGTCGAAGGTCAAGTGGACCAAGAAGAAGGTCGCGATCGTCGGCGCCGGCCCGGCCGGGCTGGGCTGCGCGGACGTGCTCGCACGCAACGGCGTCAAGCCGATCGTGTTCGACAAGTACAACGAGATCGGTGGCCTGCTGACCTACGGCATCCCGCCGTTCAAGCTCGAGAAGGACGTCGTCAAGACGCGCCGCAAGATCCTCGAAGGCATGGGCGTCGAATTCCGCCTGAACACCGAGATCGGCAAGGACATCGCCTTCGAGAAGCTGCTCAAGGACTACGACGCGGTGTTCCTCGGCATGGGCACCTACACCTACATGAAGGGCGGCTTCCCCGGCGAGGACCTGCCCGGCGTGTTCGAGGCGCTGCCGTTCCTGATCGCCAACATCAACCGCCAGCTCGGCCAGGGCACGAACGCCGACATGGCCTATGACGTCAAGGGCGAGCGCGTCGTCGTGCTCGGCGGTGGCGACACCGCGATGGACTGCAACCGCACCTCGATCCGCCAGAATGCCGAGAGCGTGACCTGCGCGTATCGCCGCGACGAGGCCAACATGCCCGGCTCGAAGCGCGAAGTCGCCAACGCGAAGGAAGAAGGCGTCGAGTTCCTGTGGAACCGCCAGCCGGTGGAGATCGTCGGCAAGGACAAGGTCGAGGGCGTCAAGCTGGTGACGACGCAGCTCGGCAAGTCCGACGCGCGTGGCCGCCGCAAGCCGGAAGTCGTGCCCGGTTCCGAGGAGATCATCCCCGCGGACCGCGTGATCATCGCCTTCGGCTTCCGTCCGAGCCCCGCACCGTGGTTCGCCGAGCACGGCCTCAAGCTGCACGAGGACGGCCGCATGAAGGTCAACGGCGAGGTGCTGGCCAAGCACAAGTTCCAGACCTCGAATCCGAAGGTCTTCGCCGGCGGCGACATGGTCCGTGGTTCGGACCTGGTCGTCACCGCCGTGTTCGAAGGCCGCGAGGCCGCCGAGGGCATCCTCGACTACCTGGACGTGTAAGCCTGTACCGCCGTGGCGGAAGTCACTTTCTTTGACGCCCTCGGCGGCGAGTCGGGTGTGCGTGCACTGGTCGATGCCTTCTACGACCGCATGGACGCAGCGCCGGCCTATGCCGGCCTGCGCGCGCTGCACCCCGCCGACCTGTCCGGTTCGCGCGACAAGCTCCACTGGTTCCTGTGCGGCTGGAGCGGCGGTCCGCAGCACTACGTCGAGCGCTTCGGCCATCCGCGCCTGCGCGCGCGGCATCTGCCGTTCGCGATCGGTGAATCCGAACGCGACCAGTGGCTGGCCTGCATGGCCGATGCGATGCGCACCCGCGCGCTGGCGCCGGACCTGATGCAGGCGCTGCTGCAGGCACTGGTGCCCGTTGCCGACTGGATGCGCAACCAGCCGGGCTGAGACACACTGTGCGCATGCGCGCACTGACGTCCCTGATCCTGCTCGCCCTCGCTAGCGCCTGTGGCGCCAAGCCGTCGGCGTCGGCCGCGACGGTCGATGCCAGGGCGATCGAGGTGGTCGAAGTCGCGCGCGGCCTCGAAAATCCCTGGGGGCTTGCGTTTCTGCCGGACGGGCGCCTGCTGGTCACCGAGCGGCCCGGGCGCATGCGCATCGTCAGCGCCGACGGCGCGCTGTCGGCGCCGCTGGCGAACGTGCCGACGGTGTACGCGCGCGGCCAGGGCGGGTTGCTCGATGTCGTCCTGGCCCCGGATTTCGCGGCTTCGCGCAGGATCTACTTCTGCTATGCGGAACCGCGCGCCGACAAGAACGGCACCGCCGTCGCCCATGCACGGCTCGGCGAGGCCGCACTGGAATCGGTGACGGTGATCTTCCGGCAGCGACCGGACTGGGACAGCAGCCACCACTTCGGCTGCCGTCTCGCCTTCGACCGCGACGGCCTGCTCTACGTGACGCTCGGCGAACGCGCCTCTGCCCGTGAGCTGGCGCAGGATCCCGGCACCCACCTGGGCAAGGTGATCCGCATCCGCGCCGACGGCTCGGTGCCGGACGACAATCCGTTCGTGCAGCGCAGCGGCGCGCGCCCGGAAGTCTGGTCCTACGGCCATCGCAACCCGCAGGGCGCGGCGATCCATCCGCAGACCGGCGAGCTGTGGATCCACGAGCACGGCCCGCGCGGCGGCGACGAGATCAACATCGCGCGGCGCGGCCGCAACTACGGCTGGCCGGTGATCACCCACGGCCGCGAATACTCGGGCCTCGCGGTCGGCGACGGTCTGACCGAGGCGCCGGGCATGGAGCAGCCATTGTACTGGTGGGTGCCGTCGATCGCGCCCAGCGGCATGGCCTTCTATACCGCCGGCCGTTTCCCGGCCTGGCGCGGCAGCCTGTTCGTCGGCTCGCTCAAGTTCGGCCAGCTCGTCCGCCTGGAACTCGATGACGAGCGCGTGCTGCGCGAGGAACGCCTGCTCGGTGAGCGCAAGCAGCGCATCCGCGACGTGCGCCAGGGACCGGACGGCTATCTCTATCTGCTCACCGACGAAGCCGACGGCGCCATCCTGCGCGTCGGACTGTCCGCCTCCCCATCGCCATGAACGATCTGCAACTGAGTCCCGAAGAAGCGCGCGTCGTCGCCGTCCTCGTCGAGAAGTCGATCACGACGCCGCAGTACTACCCGATGACGGTGAACGCGATCACCGCGGCGGCCAACCAGAAAACCTCGCGCCAGCCGGTGATGAACCTGACCGAAGGCGAAGTCGGCAGCACGCTCAACCGGCTGGAGGAGCTCAAGCTGGTCGTGCGCGACAGCTTCTCCGCCCGCGCGCAGAAGTGGCGCCAGCAGTTCCAGCACCAGCTGCTGCTCAAGCCGCCGACGCAGGCCGTGCTGGTGACGCTGATGCTGCGCGGTCCGCAGACCGCCGCCGAACTGCGCGCCAACGCCGCCGCGCTCGGCGGACCGGGCGACGCCGCCGCGCTCAGTGCCGCGCTTGCCGATCTCGCCGACCGCGCGCAGCCGCTGGTGGTCGAACTTCCGCGCGCGCCCGGACAGGCCGCGACGCGCTGGGCGCACACGCTGTGCGGCGCACCGGATGCGGCGACATCGCAGCAGGTTGAAACGCCACGCCCCGCGGCGTCACCGGCGGGCGTAACGGAACTGATGCAACGCATCCAGGCGCTGGAGGCGCGGGTCAGTGAACTGGAGCGGCAGCTCGGGGTCGTCGCGGAAACACCGCTGGCCGACTGAGCGTCGCTCTGCCGTATGATGCGCGGCCCTGCGCCGTCCCCTGCCGCACGTGTTTGATTCCGCCGCCGCCCGCCGCCGTCTCGATGCTCTGCGCGAGCAGTTGCTGGCACGCGATGCGCGGCGTTTCGATCGGCTGCTGAGCCGCGCCGATCCGCGTCGCTTCGACGGCGCGCGCTACGAGCGCGATCTGCAGCACGCGCTGCTGCGCGGCGAGAACCGGCGCCGGCTGTTGCCGCAGCAGCTCGACTATCCGTCCGAGCTGCCGGTCGTGCAGGCGCGCGAGGAGCTGCTGCGCGCGATCCGCGAACACCAGGTGGTCGTCGTCTGCGGCGAGACCGGGTCCGGCAAGACCACGCAGCTGCCCAAGCTGTGTCTGGAACTGGGCCGCGGCGCGCGCGGACTGATCGGCCACACGCAACCGCGTCGCCTGGCGGCGCGCAGCGTTGCCAACCGCATCGCCTCGGAGCTGCACACGAAGCTGGGCGAGGGCGTCGGCTACGAGACGCGCTTCGACCGTCGCGTCTCCGAGCAGAGCCTCGTCAAGCTGATGACCGATGGCATCCTGCTCGCCGAGCTGGGCCGCGACCATCTGCTGACCAGCTACGACACGATCATCATCGACGAGGCGCACGAACGCAGCCTCAACATCGACTTCCTGCTCGGCTGGCTCAAGCGCATCCTGCCGCAGCGCCCGGACCTGAAACTGATCGTCACCTCGGCGACGCTCGACCCGGAGCGCCTGTCGCGCCACTTCGACGATGCGCCGATTCTCGAAGTCTCCGGCCGCACCTACCCGGTGGAGACGCGCTACCGGCCGGTGGGCGAGGACGCCGACATCGAGGACGCGATCGCCGGTGCGGTGGACGAGCTGTGGGGCCGCTCGACCAGCGGTGACATCCTCGTCTTCCTGCCCGGCGAGCGCGAGATCCGGGACGCCGCGCGCGTGCTGACCGGGCGCTTTCCGCGCGCCGAAGTGCTGCCGCTGTACTCGCGCCTGGCGGCGCAGGCGCAGGACCAGGTGTTCACGCGCGCGACCAAGCCACGCATCGTGCTGGCGACCAACGTCGCCGAGACTTCGCTGACCGTGCCGGGCATCCGCTACGTGATCGATACCGGCAATGCGCGTCTCAACCGCTACGCGCCGCGCACCGGCGTGCAGCAGTTGCAGATCGAACCCGTGTCTCAGGCCGCGGCGAACCAGCGCACGGGACGTTGCGGACGCCTGGGGCCGGGCATCTGCATCCGCCTCTACGCCGAGGACGACTTCGCCGCACGGCCGGCCTTCACCGATCCGGAGATCAAGCGCGCCAACCTGGCCGGCGTGATCCTGCAGATGGCGGCGCTGGGGTTGGGCCATGTCGATGAGTTTCCGTGGGTCGATCCACCGGAAGGTCGCCACGTCGCCGAGGCCTACCGCGTGCTGCAGACGCTCGGCGCCTTCGACGAAAGCGGCCAGCTGACGCCGCTGGGCCGCGAGCTGGCGCGCCTGCCGCTCGATCCGCGCATCGCGCGCATCGCGCTCGCCGGGTGCGGCACGCCGGTGGAGACCGAAGTCTTCGTGCTCGCCGCGGCGCTGTCGGTGCAGGACCCGCACGAGGTCCCTGCCGAAGCACAGGACGCGGCACGGCAGAAGCATGCGGCGTGGCGGCACCGGCGCTCGGATTTCCTGTCGCTGCTGCTGCTCTGGCAGCGCTGGCGCGACTGGAGCAAGGACTCGTCCAACCGCCAGCTGCGGCGCCTGTGTCACGACCACTTCGTCTCGTTCCTGCGCATGGAGGAATGGGAGGCGGTGGCGAAGCAGATCTTCGATTTGCTCGGGAATCGGGAATCGGGAATCTGGAATCGGAAAGGCGACGTCGAAACGTGGACGGTCGAATCCCTGGAAGGCCTGTATGCGCCGATTCATCAGGCGCTGCTCGCCGGCCTGATCGACCACATCGGCCAGAAGATTCCGGAACAGCCGGAGTATCAGGGGCCCAAGGGCCGGCGCTTCCGCCTGCACCCCGGCTCGGCGCTGGCGAAGAAGGCGCCGGCCTGGGTGATGAGCGCGCAGCTCGCGCAGACCTCGCGCCTGTTCGCGCGCACCAACGCGGCGATCGAGCCGGAGTGGCTGGAGCAGGTCGGCGGACACCTGATCAAGCGCGCGCTGCTGCATCCCGAATGGAATCCGGAACGCGGCGAGGTCAGCGCCACCGAGCACCTGAGCCTGCTCGGCCTGCCGCTGGTCAGCCGCCCGCGCCACTACGGCTCGACGCATCCACGCGAGGCGCGCGAGATCTTCATCCGCGAGGCGCTGATCGGCGGCCGCATCCCGAAGAAACCGGCCTTCCTCGAACACAACTTCGCGGTGATCGCGGCGATCCGCGACAAGGAAGCACGCCTGCGCCGTCCCGACCTGCTCGCCGACGATGCGCAACTCTTCGCCTGGTACGACGCGCGCCTGCCGCAGGACGTCTGCACGACGGCGGGTCTGCGACGCTTGCTCAAGGATTCGCGCCTCACGTCCCACGTCTCACGTCTCACGATGCAGGAAGCCGACGCCCTGCGACCCGGCGCGAAGGCGGACGTGTCCGACCTGTTTCCGGATCATCTCGACTTCGGCGAGGTGCGCGTCGGCCTGTCCTATCACCACGATCCGGGCGCCGAGCACGACGGCGTGACCTTCCACATCCCGCTCGCCCACGCGCACGCGCTGCCGCAGGACGCCTTCGACTGGCTGGTGCCGGGCCTGCGCGTCGCGCTGATCGAGGCGCTGATCCGCACGCTGCCGAACCGTCTGCGGCGCGCGTTCACGCCGGCTGCGGAGTTCGCCAGCGCCGCCGCCGCGCGGCTCGATCCGCCGCAGGGCGAACTGCTGCCGGCCTTGTGCGGCGCGCTCAAGGCGATGACCGGCGCCGACGTGACGCCGGCCGACTTCGATGTGGAGCGCATCGACGTGCATCTGAAGCCGCGCTTCCAGCTCGAAGACGAGCGCGGCCAGGTGCTCGGCGTCGGCGATTCGCTGGCAGCGCTGCAGCAGCGCTACAGCGGCGCCGCGCGGCGCGCGCTCAACAGCGCGGCGGCCGGCGACGAGATGCTCAGGCGCTGGAGCCGCGAGAACCTGACCGACTGGGACTTCGACGACCTGCCCGAGCACCTGCGACTCCCCGGCGGCGGATACGCGTTCCCCGCGCTGGTGATCCAGGACGGCCGCATCGACCTGCGCCTGTTCGAGTCGGCCGAGGCCGCCGCAGTGGCGCATCGCCACGGCGTGCGCGCACTGCTGCTGGCGCGCATGCCGGACCGCATGCGCGACCTGGCCAAGTCGGTGCGTGGCAAGCTCGGCCAGCTGGCACCGGCCTTCGCGCTCGATCTCGACACGACAACCCGGCAGCTGGCGCAGCGCAGCGTGGAGGCGACGATGCTCGACGGTGCGCTGCGCACGCGCGCCGGATTCCAGGCGGCGCTGGAAAAGCGCGGCGCGTTCTCGATGGACGCGCAGCAACGCCTCGACGACATGCTGCGCTGGCTGACCAAGGCGCGCGAGCTGCGCGCGCGCATCCACGCCGCCGGCGACCGCTGGCCGGCTTCGCTCGCCGATCTGCGCAATCAGCTCGACAGCCTGTTCGCGCCCGGCTTCGTCGCCGCGATTCCGGACGCGCAGTGGCCGCGCATCGCGCTGTACCTGCGCGCGATGGACGTGCGCCTGGAGCGGCTGGCCAACAAACCCGCGCGCGACGAGGATCTGACGCAACAGGTCGCGCCGCTCGTCGGCGCGCTGCCGGGGCCCTTCCATGCCGCGCGCTGGCTGCTGGAGGAGTGGCGCATCGCCTTGTTTGCGCAGGAATTGCGCGCTCAGTCCGCGCCATCGGCGGCGCGCATCCGCGCGCTGATCGCCGGCGCCTGAAACCGTCCGCGCACTTCAGATCGGCGCGGCAAAGCCGCTACGCTGGCGACGAGCAGCCCTGCGTGACGGACCATGCGTGTTCCCGACATCAACCTGAATCCCGCGACGGTGGCACCGGCACCCGTGCCGGTGACGCCCGAGCCGGTCGCGGCGCCGGTGCCGGTGACGCCGCCGCCGTCGATCGGTCAGGACCTGCTGCACCTGTCGGCGGACGCCGCGGCACTCGAAGCGCAGGGCGCACGCGACCCGGCCCATCTGCGCGTGCTGGTCCAGGGACTGCTGCAGGTGCTGACCGGCAATCAGCCGCTGCCGCCGGATCTGGCCGTCGTCGAATCGGCCTTGCGTGCACCGCCGCAGGATGGTGAGACGCTGACCCTGCAGATCCACGCGCGGCTGGTGACGCCCGAAGGTGCGCGCCAGGTCATGCGCGCGGAGCTGAGCCTGCAACCCGGCCTGATCCGATACGCGCCGCAGCTGGCCGCCGCGCTGTCCGAGTCGATCGTCGGCGCGGCCGGCACGATCCCGATCATCCAGCTGACCGAGCTGCCGGCGCCACAGCTGCTCGGCTTCCAGCTTGCACTCAACCCGGCGGCGCTGTGGCCGCTGAGCGTGACGATCGCCAGCGGCATGCTGCGTCTGCGCCCCGTCGAGACCGACGAACGCGAGGAACAGGACGAGCGCCCCCCGGCCGCGCAGCGTTCGGTCGGCGAGCAGGTGCGCGACTGGCTCGACCTGCACCGCGAGCGGATGGCGCGGCGCTGATCCTCTGTAGAATGGCTCGGTCCATGGCCGAGCCGAGGGTCTCCGGTGCCGTCGTCCCCGCATCCGCACAGCATTCCCGTCGAAGAGCGCCTGATCGTCGCGCTCGACGTGCCGGCCGCGCCGCAGGCGCGCGAACTGGTGCTGCGCCTCGGCGACACGGTGCGCTTCTACAAGATCGGCCTCGAACTGCTGATGGCGCCGGGCTTCTTCGACCTGCTCGACTGGCTCAAGGCCGAGCACAGGAAGGTGTTCGTCGATCTGAAGTTCTTCGACATCCCGGAGACCGTCGCGCGCGCGGTGCGCAACCTCGCCGAGCGCGGCGCCGACTACTGCACCGTGCACGGCAACCAGTCGATCATGGAAGCGGCGGCGCAGGCCAAGTCCGGCACTCTCAAGGTGCTGGCCGTGACCGCGCTGACCAGCCTCGATCAGGGTGACCTGAACGACCTGGGCTTTGCCTGCAGCGTCGCGGATCTGGTGCTGTCGCGCGCGCGCCGCGCGCTGCAGGCCGGCTGCGACGGCGTGGTCTCGTCCGGTCTCGAAGTCGCGAAGCTTCGCGCCGAGGCACCGCGCGAGCTGATCTGCGTGACGCCCGGCATCCGTCCGGTCGAGAACCGCGTCGAGGCCGATCAGAAGCGCATCATGACGCCGGCTGCGGCGATCGCCGCCGGCGCCGATCACCTGGTCGTCGGCCGGCCGATCCGCGACGCCGCCGACCCGCGCGCGATGGCGGCGAGCATCCAGGCCGAGATCGCGAGCGCGGTTCAGGCGCGACTCAGTAACGCCCGCTAAGGTTTCACTTCGATGATCGAGAACGACAGATTCCTGCGCGCGCTGCGGCGCCAGCCGGTGGACCGCACGCCGGTGTGGATGATGCGCCAGGCCGGCCGCTATCTGCCGGAGTACCGTGCGTCGCGCGCCAAGGCCGGCGACTTCATGAGCCTGTGCCGCAACCCGGAGCTGTGCTGCGAGGTCACGCTGCAGCCGATCGAGCGCTACGGCCTGGACGCCGCGATCCTGTTCTCCGACATCCTGACGATTCCCGATGCGATGGGCCTGGGCCTGCGCTTCGTCGAAGGCGAGGGCCCGGTGTTCGACCGTCCGGTGCGCGATGCGCACGCGATCGAGGCGCTCGGCGTGCCCGATCCGGAGACCGAACTGCGCTACGTGATGGACGCGGTGCGCGCGATCCGCGGCGCGCTCGGTCACCGCCTGCCGCTGATCGGCTTCGCCGGCAGCCCGTGGACGCTGGCGACCTACATGGTCGAGGGTGGCGGCGGTTCGGACTTCACGCGGATCCGGCGCATGGGCTACGACGAGCCGGTCGCGCTCGACAACCTCGTCGCCAAGCTCGCCGCCGCGGTCAGCCTGTACCTCGAAGCACAGGTCCGCGCCGGCGCCGACGCGCTGATGATCTTCGACACCTGGGGCGGCGTGCTGGCGCCGGTCGAGTACCTGCAGTTCTCGCTGGAACCGATGGCGCGCATCGTCGAGCATCTCAAGCGCGTCGCGCCCGAGGTGCCGGTGATCCTGTTCACGAAGAACGGCGGTCAGCATCTCGAAGCGATGGCCGAGACCGGCTGCGACGCGCTGGGCGTGGACTGGACCACCGATCTGGGGAACGCACGCGCGCGCGTCGGGTCCAAGGTGGCGCTGCAGGGCAATCTCGACCCGGCCTGGCTGCTGGCGCGGCCGGAGCGCATCGAGACTGCCGTGGCGCGCGTACTGGCTTCGTATGGACCGGGGCCGGGGCACGTGTTCAACCTGGGCCACGGTATCCTGCAGCAGACGCCGCCGGAACACGCGGCGGCGATGATCGAGGCGGTGCGGGCACTGAGCCCGGAGTACCACAAGACCTGACGGCGCGAGGTGCGGCGATGCTATCGGTGATCTTTCCTCCGACGGTGATGGGCATCCTGACGGCAGTGGTCATCGTCGCGTGGATGGTCGTCAGCTTCATCCTGCTGTCGCCCGCGGCGCTGCTCAAGCTGATCCCGTATCCGCCGCTGCAGCGCGCCTGCAGCCGCTTCACGATCTGGATCGCGACCAACTGGGTGCGCAACAACAAGCTGCTGCTGCGCCTGCTGCACGCGGTGCAATGGGACATCGACCTGCGCGCGCAGCTCGATCCGCGCAGGAACTACCTGCTGATCTCGAATCATCAGTCGTGGATCGACATCCTCGTGCTCTGCGACCTGCTGCATGCACGCACGCCGTTCCCGCGTTTCTTCCTGAAGCGCGAACTGATCTACGTGCCGATCATCGGCATCGCCTGCTGGGCGATGGACTTCCCGTTCATGCGCCGGCACGGCAAGAGCGCGCTGCAGGCCCACCCGGAACTGCGCAACCAGGATCTGGAGACGACGCGCCGCGCCTGCGAGCTGTACCGCACCGAGCCGGTCACGGTGATCAACTTCCTCGAAGGCACGCGCTTCACCGAGGCCAAGCGCGTCGCGCGCCAGTCACCCTACCGCCACCTGCTGCGGCCCAAGGCGGCCGGCATGAGTTTCACGCTCAACGCCATGGGCGAGCAGTTCGCCGGCATCATCGACGTGACCATCGCCTACCAGCCGACCGACAAGCCGCTGTTGTGGAGCTTTGCCTGCGGTGAGCAGAACCAGCTGGCGGTGCACGTCGATCTGCTGCCGATCCCGCCGGAGATGATGGCGGGCGATTACGAGAACGACCCCGAGTTCCGCAAGCGCTTCCAGGCCTGGATCAACGGCATCTGGGCACGCAAGGACGCGCGTCTCGAACGCATGCTCAACACCCGGCCGGCCATGCATGCGCCGCGGCCGGCACACGGCTGATCGCGGTCAGGCGCTCCGCTCGACGCCCTGAGTCCCGGGGTCCGGCGCCGCGCGCCCACTTCCAGCTCCGTCAGCCGCTTACCTGGCAAAGCCGATCATCTCGCGCAGCAGGTCTGCGTCCGGGCTCTTCTCCAGCAGCGCACGCAGGTTCATCATCTCTCGGTCATCGGTGGTTCCTCGGTTTCAGGTTGGTCGTCGAAACCCAAACCTAAACCAGTTGCCACCGATGACCTTCAGAACCTACACCACGACGTGGGACACGACCCGGTCAGGGCGTAGCGCATCGTCAGGTCACGTTCGCCGAGGCATTGCAGCAGCCCGCGGTTGACCGCCATGCCGAGCAACTCGGCGACGAGGTGCGGAGGGAGCTTGATCGCCGCGGCGATCTGCGCCGCGGTTTCGAGGCGCTCCGCGTAGATCAGCTTGATCGTCAGGTCGAGCAGCACTGATCCGTCGATGTGGCTGTCGGCCAGTTGCTCCGGTTCGGCCGGAATGCGCTCCATGAAGCGATCCAGCGCCAACTGCGAGATCGCACCGGCCGCGACCAGGCTCTCGCCCAGCGGGCGGCCGCTTTCGAGCTGCCGTGTGCGCGCGGCCGCGACCTGTTCGTCGCTGGCCAGACCCGCGGCGATGAATAGCTCGTCGAGACGCATCGGCGACTCCTTGCGGTGCGGGAATCGGGACCATAAGGGCCGCCGTGATGATGCGCCGACCTCCGGCACGCGAAAAGGGGGCGGCCGGCCGCACCGGCCCACGCGCTGCGTCGTTCAGGCGGCGTCGGGCAGGTGAATCACCGACGCGCGGCCGCTCGCCAGCTCGTGACCACCGCAGCACAGCGTGAAGCCGTACATCCAGCCGCCGGCGTTGGCGACCAGGCGTTGCGCGACGCATTCGAGCGGCGCGTCCAGGTCATCGAGCCGCGCGACGTTCAGCCGGAAGTCGCGCACTGCCGCGAGCACGCCGGGCCGTGCGCGGCCGGCGGGGGTGTGCCGCGCGAGCCAGCCGCCGTGCACCGCCATCGCCTGTGCGCCGTATTCGATCAGGTGGACGGCCGTCAGCTGGCCGTCGCGGCGCAGGGGATTCCCGGCGCGCCGGTGACTGTCCGTGCGCAGCCGCACGGCGGTTTCGTCCGCCGCGAGCAGTTCGTCCCACAACGACATCGCCCCGGCGTGCGGGATCAGTGCCTCGATGCCGGCGCGATCGAGCAGCACCGTCATCCGCGCAGTGCCACGGCGAGCCGGCGGCCGCCGGCCATCGGCAGCACGACGCGGCCCGGCTGCGCGCGCGCCAGCAAGAGCAGCAACGGCAGGGCGCGCAGCGCCGGGTTGCCCCGGCGTGCGCGTTCCAGGGGTTCGTCGGCGCAGTCCGTTTCCGGCGCGTCGGTCAGGCCGAGCTCCAGCGTGGCGGTGTTGTCCCTTGCATCCGGCGGCTGCAGCCACAGCGCGCAGCTGGCACTGTCCGCGTGTGTGCGCTGCAACGCGATCGGTTCGGGTGCCGGCACGTCGAAGGCGACCAGCAGCACCGGATGCCGTTCGCTGACCACCTGGGTTGCGGCTTCCAGCAATCCCAGTGCGAAGGAGCCGTCGTAGCCGGCCAGTGTCGTCGATGGTGCGCGCGCGCCGGTGGCGATGCCCCAGTAGCCGGCCGCGGCGTTGTGCACCGAGTTGTGGAAGTCGGTCGGTGACACGACGTGCCCGGGGCTGGTCAGCGCGCCGCAGATGCGGTTGAGGATGTTGAGATCGCCGTCGGAGCTGGCAAAGACCGTCGCCAGCGCCGAGGCATCGCGTCCGGCGATCGCCTCCTCGCCGGCGCGGAAGGCCTGGCGTACTGCCGCGGTCGCGCGGCGGCGCTCGTTGGCCGGCAGCAGGACGGGCGCGTAGGCGGCCAGCGTCGCCGGCTGGTAGGGCCGTTCGCCGCGCAGGACCGCGGCGCCCTCGGCCCAGCTCGGCAGGCCCGGCGCCGACAGGCCGACCGACAGCACGCCGACGGTCATCATGCCGCGCGCCCCAGGATCAGGCTGGCGTTGTTGCCGCCGAAGCCGAACGAGTTGGACAGCGCCGCACGGATCGTCGCGCGCTGCGGCTGCAGGACGATGTTGCCTTCGATCGCCGGATCCTTCTCGCGCGTCGTGATCGATGCCGGCAGGAAGCCGTGTTCGACCGCCAGTGCCGCGATCACCGCTTCGACGATGCCGGCCGCGCCGAGCGTGTGCCCGGTGTAGCCCTTGGTCGAGCTGCACGGGGTCTGCGCACCGAACACGCGCATCACCGCGCGATCCTCGCTGGCATCGTTGGCGGGGGTGGCGGTGCCGTGCAGGTTGACGTAACCGATGTCTGCGGCGTGCAGCCCGGCGCGTTCCAGCGCATCGCGCATCGCCAGCTGCGCGCCGCGGCCGTCCGGATCCGGCGCCGACATGTGATAGGCGTCCGAGGATTCGCCATAGCCCAGCAGGGCCAGATCGCCAGACCGTGCGCCGCGCTCCAGCAGCGCGAAACCGGCGGCCTCGCCGATCGAGATGCCCTTGCGGTGCACGTCGGCCGGGCGGCAGATGTCGTCGGCGATCAGCTGCAGCGAATGGAATCCGTACAGTGTCGTCAGGCACAGACTGTCGATGCCGCCGACCACCGCGGCATCGCACCAGCCGGCGTCGAGCGCGCGGTACGCGGCAGCGAACACCTTGGCGCTGGACGAGCAGGCCGTGCAGATCGCCAGCGCCGGGCCCTGCAGTCCGAGCTGCAGGCGCACGAACTCGGCCGCCGCGTGCGGGTTGTGGGTCGTCCGGTAGTCGTAGTCGGCCGGCAGCCGGCCGGTGCCGGGGTCGATCGCCCGGTAGGCATGCTCGGTGCTGAGCATGCCGGAGGTGCTGGTACCGACGAACACGCCGACACGATCGGCACCGTGACGCTGCGCGGATGCGGCGACCGCGGCGCGGAAACCGTCCTGGTCCAGCGCCCGCTCGGACAGGCGGTTGTTGCGGCAGTCCCATGCCGCCCAGGTCCCGGTCAGCGGCACGTCGAGCCCTTCGACCGCGCCGGTCCAGCACGGCAGGTCGCAGTGCTCGAAGGGCGTCTGTGACAGGCCGCTGCGTCCCTGCTCCAGGGCGGCGCGCTGCGCGGCCAGTCCATGTCCGAGAGCGGAGGTGGCGGTCATCGCCGCCAGGCGCAAGGGTTTCATGGGGCCCAGAAATCGTAGAAGTTGAACCAGTTGTACGGCGCTGCGCGCACATAGTGCGCGAGACGGTCGGCGTAGCGCTGGGCATGGGCCTGGATCGCTGTGTCACGCTGTGCGCGCGGCAGCACGACGCGTTCGGCGAGCAGCTCGAAATGCGCGTCGTAGTCCAGGCCGCCACGGTAGATGCCGAAGCCGATGACGACCGGTACGTTGAGTACGCCGGCGAGGATCCACGGCGTGGCCGGCAGCCTGGCCTTGCCGCCGAGGAAATCCACCGTGACCGTGCGCTCGCCCGCGCGCGCGCGATCGGCCATCAGTCCGACCATCGCGCCGCCGTCGAGCGCCTGCTTGATCGCCAGCATCAGCGTCGGCCCGGGTTGCGACGCGTCGATCACGGACTTCGCCGCCTGCGGGTTGGTCTGTTCCAGGAGCTGCGTGAACATGCGGCCGTGCGCGCGGTCGAGCACGATGCGCAGCGGCACCTCGTGCTGGGTGCTGCTCGGATCGTGGCGCACCTCGAACGAACCGAAATGGGCGACGAGGATCAGGCACCCGCCGCGGCGCTGGATGCGGTACACCTCGTCGGGGCGATGCCGCGTCACCCGCGGGGCCTGTCCGGTCCCGATCAGCCAGAAGACGCGGTCCAGCGACACCGCCGCGAAGGTGAAGAAGTGTCGGGCGACGTCGCGCCAGCCGGGTTCGCGCTGCAGCGCGCGGCGCAGGTAGTCGCGCGAGGCGGCACGTGCCGCGCGCCCGGTGAGCAGGAAGTATGCGGTGATCGGGTACAGGACCAGCCGCGCGACACGCCGGCCGAGCATGCGCGCGATCCAGAACAGCAGGCGCATCGCCCACAGCGCGCCGCGCTCGTTCTGCCGCTCCCAGCTGGCGGCCACGCCCGCCACGTCAGCTGGCCATCGACAGTTCCATGTCGGCCCCGCCGCGGCAGGCCTCGACCAGCGCGGTGAGACGGCGCTTGCCGACGCCGACATAGGGATTGTTGGTGTCCCAGCCGTAGCCGGCGAGCACCGAGCAGATCATGCGCTGGATCTTCTCGTTCTTGCGCGGGTGGAAGAAGATGTCGGCCAGTCCGCCGTCGTACCAGTGCTCGACGAAGCCGCGGAAGGTCTCGACGCCGATCTTCAGCGGCTTGGCGAATTCGTTCTCCCAGTCCACCGGCTGGCCCCTGAGCTGGCGGCCGAGCACGTCCGCGGCGAGGTCCGCGGATTTCATCGCGATGCACACGCCGGAGGAGAACACCGGGTCGAGGAACTCGGCGGCATTGCCGAGCAGCGCCCAGCCCGGACCGTGCAGCGCCTTCACATTGGCCGCGTAGCCGCGCAGCTCGCCGACCGGATTCGCCGGCTTGGCGTGCTTCAGCAGTTCGCGCAGCGAATCGACCTCGTTGACGATGGTCCACAGGCGCTGCTCCGGCGTTCCCTGATAGCGGTCGTGAAACTCGGCGCTGGCGACCACGCCCATCGACACGCGGCCGTTGGAGAACGGAATCACCCAGAACCAGACGTCGCGGCGCTCGGGATGGATGACGACGAGGATCTTCTGCCGGTCGAAGGCTCCGGACGGGATGTGGTCGTACACCTGGGTGAACAGCGCCGAGCGCACCGGGAAGTTCGACGGGGTTTCCAGGTCGAGCAGGCGCGGCAGCGTGCGGCCGAAGCCGCTGGCGTCGAGCACGAAGCGCGGCCGGTGCGTCTCGATCGTGCCGTCCTTGGTGCGTGCGGTGACGGTCGGCTTGCCGTCGGTGAAATCGACCGCGGTGATCTCGACCTCGTAGCGCACCTGTGCGCCCTGGCGCTCGGCCTCGTCGATCAGGATCTTGTCGAACTCGTCGCGCGGCACCTCGAAGGTGAAGCCCGGCCCCGGCGAGAACTTGAGCGGGAACTTGAACTGGTGGACCTGGCCACGGTAGTGGAACACCGCGCCGTCCTTGTACTGGAAGCTGGCGCCCATCACCGCCTCCATCATGCCGGCCTTCTCGATGAACTCCATGCTCGCCGGCAGCATGCTCTCGCCGATCGAGAAACGCGGGAATTTCTGGCGCTCCAGCACCAGAACCTTGAACCCCTGGCGCACGAGGAATGCGGCCGCGGTCGAGCCCGACGGGCCCGCGCCGATGATCAAGACGTCGGTCATGTGTGTATCCCTGAGTGGAACGGCATTATCCGGCATCGTTCGTGAACGACAACAGGCCCTGCACGTGCAGCTGCGGCGCCTCGGCGCCGCCGGATTCGCAGCGGAACCGCAGCTGCGTGCCGTGCTCGGTCCAGCAGATCGAGAACGGCGTGCCGGGGCGCAGCGGCTGCACGAACTTCAGATTCGGAATCCCGGTCAGGCGGCGCGGTCCTGCGCCGGCCGGAGCGGCCTGCACGGCCGCGAGCACGCGTTCGAGCAGCACCACGCCCGGCACGATCGGATTGCCCGGGAAGTGGCCGGCGATCGACGGGTGATCGGCGGCGACGCAGTCCGTGCGGCGCTGTTCAGTCATGCAGCATCTCGATCAGCCGCCGGCGCGGCAGCTTGCCCAGTTCGTTGCGCGGCAGCCGTTCGACCTTGCGCAGCGGCCGTGGCAGGAACACCGGGTCGATCTGCTGCGCCAGCGCCTGCAGGATGGCGGATTCGCTCAAGTCCGGGGCGACGACCAGCGCCGCCGGGCGCGCCGCCTCGCCATCCGTGGCGGCGAAGATCACCGCATCGATCACGCCCGGAATCGCCTGCAGCTTCTGCGTCAGGTCGGCGAGCGAGGCGCGCTTGCCGGCGACCTTGAGCAGGTCGCCGCTGCGGCCGAGCAGGCGGAAGGTTTCCGCGTCGATCGGTTCGAGGACGTCCTGCAGCGGCACCGCTTCCGGCAGGTGATCCGCCTGCACCGTCGTCAGTCCTTCGCGCTCGACCAGGCACCGGCCCGGCAACAGCCGCCAGGCCGGGCCGTCCAGCGTGCGCCGCGTCGCCGTGCTGCCGGCCTCGGTGCAGCCATAGATCTCCAGCACCGGCGCGCCCCAGGCCGACTCGCAGGCCGCGGCCAGCGACTCGGTCAGCGGCGCGGTCGCCGACAGCACGAAGCGCAGCGGCGGCAGCGCCGTCTGCGACTCGATCAGCGCGCGCAGATGCACCGGCGTGGTCACCAGCACCCGCGGCGCCGGCAGTTCGTGCAGAGCCCGCGCCACGTCGGCCGGAAAGAACGGCCGGCCGTCGTGCAGCGCGCAGGCGCCGGACAGCGCCAGCAGGACGGTGGTTTCGAGGCCGTACATGTGCTGCGACGGCACGGTGGCGGTGATGTGCGCCGGTGCACCGTCGAGCAGGTGCTGCGACAGCTGCGCGCCGATCGCGCACAGCGTGTCCCAGCGCTTGGGCTGCGGCTGCGGCGTGCCGGTGCTGCCGGAGGTGAACAGGATGGCGGCGAGATGGTCGGCGCCGAGCGTGGGCGAGGCGCTCGCGCGGCCCGTGTCGATGAGCGGGAGGTCCGCATCGGTCAGCGGGTAACTGTCCGCATAGGCCCGGTGCAGTTCGGCGACCGCCGCGGGCACCGGGCTGGATGGCAGCAGGCTGGTCTGGCCGCGCAGACTGGCGGCGGCGAAGCCGAGCAGGAAGCGATAGCGATTCATGCACAGATTGATCGCATGACGGCCGGCGGGCAGCCGTTCCGCCAGCGCCTGCGCCTGTGCGACGAACTCGCCCTGCGTGATCCAGCGGCCCTCGTGCCGCGCCAGCGGGGCGTCGGGGCGGAAAGCGGAGATCAGCGGCAGCTGCATGATCAGCCGGTGGTGCGGCGGTGGCGGGCCACCGTGCGGATGTGGTCGAGAAATCCGCGGTGCGGATGCTGCGGGAAGCGCCAGCGGCGATAGCCATATTCGAGCGCGAACAGCAGGCCGATCGCCACGTAATTGAGCACGTTGGTGAGCAGCGACCACCACTGGATCTCGCCGAGCGCGATCAGCGCCAGGGCCAACACGAACATCAGCACGAAGGCCGCAGTCCACAGCTGCGTCAGCTGGCGGGTGTACACGGCCAGATCCGGGGCGAGCATCCCGCCGCGCTCGATCCGGGCGATCCGGCTGATCAGCGGCTCGCGACCGTCACGCAGGCTGGCGCCAAACAGCGCGGCCAGCGCGGCCGGAATCGCCAGCGACGGGGCATAGACGGCGTAGCGGACGGCGTCGGAGTGCGCCAAGGCGTACAGCAGCGCGCCGCCGAGTACGAGGAGCGCCCAGGCCCAGGGTCGCGGCGCGGCCAGCGGCTTGTAGAGCACGACCGCAACCAGCACCAGGAGGCCCGCCAGCGCCAGGCCCGGCGCATCGAGCACGACTCCGGCGTGCACCAGCGCCGGATAGGCCAGGAACAGCAGGATCGGCAGCACCTTCATGCGAGTGCCCCGAACGGGGCATCAGGCGGCGCGCCGCTCCGCGACCAGCGCCGTCAGGCTGCGCAGCGACTCGAAGGCCTTCTTGACGGTCTCGTCTTCGGAGCGCAGCTCGACGCCGTAGCGCTGCTTGATGGCCAGGGCCATCTCCAGCGCGTCGATCGAGTCCAGCCCCCAGCCGTTGCGATCGGCGCCGAACAGCGGCGCGGACGGATCGACCGCCGCGGCATCGATGTGTTCGAGGTTCAGCGCCGCAACCAGCAGTTCCGCCATCTCGCGCTCTGCGGCGCTTTGTCCCGTGGCCGTCATCACTTCCGTCACCTGGTAAGTCCCCCGAGGGGATGTCTGTCCGTGCTCGCCCGTATAATCCCCGCCAAGGCCGCACGGCGCCGGAACAACCGGAGCTCAAGGCCCGACGAGGTGCAACGGGAGGGGTCCCGGCGGCATCCGCGCCCCGGGCGCGGCCCGCAGCCCCGCCCGACCCAGGCCCCATGGAATCATCATACACCGGCAGCCGCGCAGGGTGCGGCCGCACGAGCGAATGCGCGGATCCTGCCCCGCGATGGCCCCGATGACCGCCCACATCTTCAACAGCCGCGCCTTGCGCTGCGAATACGTTGCCCCCGACACCGCGCTGCCGGCGGGCGCGCTCGGGCGCGTGGAGTTCGGCCGTGGTGCGCGCGGCGACGACGACCCGCGCCGTGTGCGCGTCGGCCTGGAGGCGCTCGAACTGCCGTGCTGGGCCGAGCAATGGGTCAGCACCCGGCCGGTGCGTTCCGGCCGTGCCGACGGTTTCGGCTACAGCCACGACGGCGAAGTGCTGTTCGGGCAGATCCACCTGCCCGAAGCGGAGCTGGTGGACCTCGAGCGCGCGACGCTCAAGCTCTACGTGCACATCGAGCAGCTGCTGCGCAAGCTCGGCTATCCCCACTGCCTGCGCATGTGGAACTTCCTCGCCGGCATCAACGCCGGCGAAGGCGACCACGAACGCTATCGCCTGTTCAGCGCCGGCCGCAGCCGCGCACTGGCGCTCAAACCGGATTTCGAGCAGCGCCTGCCGGCGGCCACCGCGATCGGCATGGCCGAACCGGGGCTGGTGGTGTACTTCCTCGCCGGCAAGCAGCCGGGGCAGCCGGTCGAGAACCCACGTCAGGTCAGCGCCTACCGCTACCCGCGGCAGTACGGCCCGCGCAGTCCCAGCTTCGCGCGCGCGACGCTGATCGGTGCAGGCGCGGACTCGCGCCTGCTGGTGTCCGGTACCGCCAGCGTGGTTGGGCACGAGAGCGTCCACCCCGGCGATCCGGTGCTTCAGCTCGACGAGACGCTGCGCAACTTCGACGCGCTGATCGACAACGCGCTCGCGCGGCATTTCGGCGGCCTGCCGCGCGCGGCGGTCCATGCGGAGTCGGTCAAGCTGTACCTGCGCGATCCCGGCCTGCTGCCCGCATTGCGTGGGCAGTTGACGCGGCTGCGCGGCGCCGGCGACGTGCCGCTGCTGGTGCTGCATGGCGACATCTGCCGCAGCGACCTGATCCTGGAAGCCGAAGCGGTGTTCCGCATCGACGCACCGCTGTGAGCGCGCAGGTCTCGCGGCGTTCCTCCCTGATGCGGGCGCTCGACCGGCGCTGGCGGCAGTTCGCGACGGGGCTGTGCTTCGTCGTGTTCGGCGTCGTCGGCGTGGTCTGCGGGCTGACGATCTTCCCGGCCGCCTGCCTGACGACGCGCGACCCGCGAGTGGCCAAGCGCCGCGCGCAGTGGATCGTCTGGCGCTGGTTCCACCTGTTCTCGCACCTGATGCGCGTCGTCGGGGTGATTTCGTGGGAGATCCACGGCGCCGAGAAGCTGCGCCGGCGCGGCCAGCTGATCATCGCCAACCATCCGACACTGATCGACGTCGTGCTGCTGATCGGCTACATCCCGGAAGTCGATTGCATCGTCAAGGAAGCGCTGTTCCGGAATCCGTTCACGCGCTTCCCGATCCGCTGGGCGGGATACATCGGCAACGGCTCCGGCAGCGGTGCGCCGCCGACGCAGCTGGTCGAGGACTGCGCGGCGACGCTCAAGGCCGGCAACTCGCTGCTGATCTTCCCCGAAGGCACGCGCAGCGTGCCCGGCCGGCCGATCCACATCCCGCACGGCACGGCGCGCATCGCGCTGGAGGCCGGCGTGCCGGTGCTGCCGGTGACGATCCGCTGCGAGCCGATCATGCTCAGCAAGCACGTGCCCTGGCACCGTGTGCCGGAGCGGCCCGGGCACTACCGCATCGAGGTCGGCGAGCCGGCCGACGTGCGCCATTACCTGCGCGAGGCGCCGAACACCGCGATCGCCGCCCGGCGCCTGTCGCAGGACTGGATGCGCTATTTCGAGCAGCGCCGCGGGGAGGCCCCCGGCGCCCCGGCCGGCACGCTGCCGGCGGCGCCGGTGGCGTGACACAATACCGTCCGCGTCATCACCCGCAGAGCCTGCAAGGCCATGTCCACGCCCAGCAAAGAAGAGATCTTCGAGCGCGTCAAATCCCTGCTCGTCGAGCTGTTCGAGGTCGATCCGGCCAAGATCAGCCTCGAGGCGCAGCTCTACCAGGATCTGGAGGTCGATAGCATCGACGCCATCGACCTGATCCTGCAGCTCAAGGACTACACCGGCAAGAAGGTGCGGCCCGAGGATTTCAAGCACGTGCGCAGTGTCGGCGACGTCGTCGATGCCGTGCAGGCCCTGTTCGCCACGCCCTGAGCGGCGGCCCGACCGGACCCGGCACGCGGATGCTCGCCGAACTCCGTCCCGAGGCCGTCGTGCGCGACGGTGATCGCGTCGAGCTGCGCATCCGCATCGAACCGTCGCTGGATGTCTTTCCGGACCATTTCCCCGAATACCCGATGCTGCCCGGCGTCGTTCAGCTGGGCTGGGCGGTGCGCGCGGCGCAGCGCGAGTGCGGCATGCCCGGCGAGCTCGCGCGCCTGAGCGGGCTCAAGTTCATGCAGCCGCTGCGCCCGGGCGACCGTCTGACCCTGCGCCTCGAGAAGCTGGGCGCGCAGGACGTTGCCTTCAGCTACGTCGCCGGCGCTACCGTGCACTCGTCCGGGCGCCTGCGCTTCAATGCCGCCGCGGCCTCCCCTTCTCTACGTCCGACGTAGGTAGCGCCTGCGCATTGGAACAATCCGGACCGCCGCCGCGTTCTTGCCACGCAAGCGAAAGCAAATAAATCGCAATCTGTCAATTGGCCGGATGGCTAGTTGCTTTTGTAAGAATTCGACCCGTACTGTTGTACGGCAAGACTTACAGCAACCCGCCGGGTTGCAACGGGGAGTGGGGAATGTCCAGCCTAATGTCATGTCTGCGGCTTGCTGCCGCGTCGGTTCTGCTTGTGTCAAGCACAGCTTTCGCGCTCGATCCGTCGCAGATTCGACAACAACTTAGAGGTCTCGCCGCTGCTGAGATCCTGAATCCGGCATCCGACCTCAAGGCGCCACTAAGCGCCACCCAGGAGGACGAAACTGTCTCGATCTTGAGTCAAGACGAGCAGGTCTTGGGCGCTCTCGCGCTTGACAAGAAGCTTGTCGCCACAGCGATGGAGAGGCACGTTTTCAGGCTCTTCGTGATTCCGTGTGGGTGATTTGACGCCCATGCTCCGGCTGCAACCCGCTCTGGCATTGACGATGAGGTTGTCGGCGGTGCGTCGGAAATCT
>NZ_JBEAAM010000030.1:0-45611 GCF_040066175.1 Fontimonas sp. SYSU GA230001 | reverse complement strand
AACAACCTGTCATGCATACAAATCGTTCCCACTCATCATGGCCGCCAGCCGGACGGCTCCCATACCGTCCAATCTACCCACTCAAATTTCAAGAGAGGCTTCTTTCTAGCTGGTCATTCCCGCGGGCGCGGGAATCCAGGACGCTGGACTGGATGCCCGCCTACGCGGGCATGACGGAACTTCAAAGTTTTGCCTCCACCCAAGCGTTAACGCTGTCGATCGCGCCCGGCAGGTGTTGCGGCTGCGTGCCGCCGGCCTGTGCCATGTCCGGGCGACCGCCGCCCTTGCCGCCAACCTGCGCGGCGACGAAGTTCACCAGCTCGCCGGCCTTGACCCTGCCGGTCAGATCCGCGGTGACCCCGGCGATCAGGCTGACCTTGTCGCCGCTGGCGGCGCCGAGCAGGATCACCGCCGAGCCGAGCCGGGACTTGAGCTGGTCCATCAGGCCGCGCAGCTCGCCCCCATCAACGCCTTCGACGCGCGCCGCGAGCACCTTGACGCCCTTGACCTCGCGCGCCTGGCTGGCGAGATCGCCACCGGCGCTCGCCGCGAGCTTGGACTTCAGTCCCGCGAGTTCCTTTTCCAGCTGTCGGGCACGGTCCTGCAGCTGCTCGATCTTCGCGCCCAGTTCGTCCGGATTGGCCCGCAGCAGGTCGGCCGCGCGCTTGAGCCTGTGCTCGGTCTCGCGCAGGTAGTGCAGCGCGTTCTCGCCGGTGATCGCCTCGATGCGGCGCACGCCGGCGGCGACACCGCTCTCGGCGACGATCTTGAACAGGCCGATGTCCCCAGTACGAGCGACGTGGGTACCGCCGCACAGCTCCGTGCTGTAGGGCCCCATCGTCAGCACGCGCACCTCGTCGCCGTACTTCTCGCCGAACAGCGCCATCGCACCGGACTCGATCGCGCGATCGTAGGCCATGACCTCCGCGGTCACCGGAACGTTGGCCAGGATCGCCGCATTGACACGGCGCTCGATCTCGGCGATCTCGTCGGCGCTCACGGCCTGGTTGTGCGAGAAATCGAAACGCGTGCGCTGCTCGTCCACCAGCGAACCCTTCTGCGCGACATGCGCGCCGAGCACATCGCGCAGCGCGCGGTGCAGCAGATGTGTCGCCGAGTGGTTGCGCATCGTCGCACGGCGCGTGCTCTCGGTGACCTCCGCCGTGACGGTGTCACCCACCGCGAGCGAGCCGGCCTTGAGCGTGCCGTGATGGCCGAACACTGCGCCCTTGATCTTCTGCGTGTCGGCAACCTCGAAACCGCCGATGTGGCCGCGATCGCCGACCTGGCCGCCGGACTCGGCGTAGAACGGTGTCGTGTCGAGCACGACGGTACCGCTGTCGCCGGCATCGAGCCGATCGACCGGCTGACCGTCGCGGTACAGCGCGACCACCTTCGCCTGGCCACGCAGGCCGTCGTAGCCGATGAAGCAGGTGTCGGCACCCTCGTAGGCCAGCGCACCGCCGGCCTTGAAGCTGCTTGCGGCGCGGGCGCGACTGCGCTGCGCGTCCATCTCGCGCTCGTAGCCGTCCATGTCCAGCGTCAGCTTGCGCTCGCGGGCGATGTCGGCGGTCAGATCGACCGGGAAGCCGTAGGTGTCGTAGAGCTTGAACACCACCTCGCCCGGAATCACGGCATCCCCCAGCTTGCCGATCGCCTCGTCGAGCAGCTTCATGCCCTTGTCGAGCGTGATCGCGAAGCTGTCTTCCTCGGCACGGATCGCCTTCTCGATGCGGGTCTGCTGTTCGCGCAGCTGCGGGTAGGCATCGCCCATGATCTCGGCGAGCGGCGCCACCAGCTTGAAGAAGAAAGGCTCGTTGATGCCGAGCTTGTAGCCGTGGCGGATCGCACGGCGCATGATCCGGCGCAGCACGTAACCACGACCCTCGTTCGAAGGCAGCACGCCGTCGGCGATCAGAAAGCTGGTCGCGCGGATATGATCGGCAATGACCTTCTGCGACGCGTTCGCGTACGGCTTCTGGCCCGCGATCCCGGCCACTGCATCGATCAGGTGCCGGAACGTGTCGGTCTGGTAGTTGTCGTGCGTGCCCTGCATCAGCGCGCTGATGCGTTCCAGGCCCATGCCGGTATCGACGCTGGGCGCCGGCAGCGGCGTCAGCGTGCCGTCGGCGGCACGGTCGAACTGCATGAACACGACGTTCCAGATCTCGATCCAGCGATCGCCGTCCTCGTCCGGCGATCCGGGCGGGCCACCGGCGATGCCCCTGGACCCATCCGGATCGTGGTCGTAGAAAATCTCGGTGCAGGGGCCGCAGGGGCCGGTGTCCCCCATCGACCAGAAGTTGTCGGACGCGTACTTCGCGCCCTTGTTGTCGCCGATGCGGATGATGCGCTCGGCGGGGATGCCGATGGTCTTGTGCCAGAGCTCGTAGGCCTCGTCGTCGGTGTGATAGACCGTGACGAGCAGACGGCCGCGGTCGATGCCGAGCCAGTCCTTCGAGGTGATGAACTCCCAGGCGAAGGCGATCGCGTCCTTCTTGAAGTAGTCGCCGAAGCTGAAATTGCCCAGCATCTCGAAAAACGTGTGATGACGGGCGGTGTAGCCGACGTTCTCGAGGTCGTTGTGCTTGCCGCCGGCCCGCACGCATTTCTGGCTCGACGCCGCGCGCGTGTACGGACGCTTGTCCTGGCCGGTGAACACGTCCTTGAACTGCACCATGCCGGCATTCGTGAACAGCAGGGTTGGATCGTTGCCCGGCACCAGCGGACTGGAGGGCACCAGCGTATGCCCCTTGCCCCTGAAGAACTCCAGGAAGCGGGCGCGGACCTCGTTGCTGTTCATGCGCGGGACAAATGGCGGGGACAAAAGGGGCGATATGGTAATCAAGCCCGCCGCGGCCGGCTACACGCAGAGCGGCGCGGCGAGCGCGGTTACTCAGCCCCGGGTTCGTCGCGCTTGAGCGCCGTCCTGATCTGTCCCGACTCGAAGCCGCGCGCCGCCAGATAGCGGTACTGCTTCTGCCATTCCGCCGCGCTCTGCGGCGGTTGCCCGAATCTGCGTGCGTGCACGGCGCAGGCGCGCGCGTCCCAGTCCACATCCGCCGCCTCGAATGCGGCGCGGATGATCGCATCCGCCACCCGTGCGGCCTCCAGCTCGGCGCGGACACGCAGCGGCCCGTAGCCCCGATCGGCACGGTTGCGCAGCAGCATCTCGGCATAGCGCGCGTCGGACTGCCAGCCGGCAGTCCCGAGACGCTCGACGATCTCCTGCGCCTGCCCCTCCTCGTGTCCGCGCCGGCCGAGTTTGTACTTCAGTTCGGCCGCGCTGTGCTCGCGGCGCGAGAGCAGGCGCAGGGCGGTCTCGCGTCCGCCCTGCGCATCCGGTTCCGGCTTACTTCTCTTCCGCCGCACCGGCTGCCTTGCGGTCCGGCATCATCTTCGCGCGGATCGCCCGCTCCAGTTCGTCGGCGACCTCGGAGTGCTCCTTGAGGAATGCACGCGCGTTGTCCTTGCCCTGGCCGATCTTGTCGCCCTTGTAGGCGTACCAGGCGCCGGACTTCTCGACCAGCTTGTGCTCGACGCCCAGGTCGATCAGCTCGCCGAGCTTGGAAATGCCCTCGTTGTAGAGGATCTCGAAATTGGCCTCGCGGAACGGCGGCGCGAGCTTGTTCTTGACGATCTTGACGCGGGTCTCGTTGCCGATGACCTCGTCGCCCTTCTTGATCGCGCCGGTGCGGCGGATGTCCAGGCGCACCGAGGCGTAGAACTTGAGCGCATTGCCGCCGGTGGTCGTTTCCGGAGAACCGTACATCACGCCGATCTTCATGCGGATCTGGTTGATGAAGATCACCAGGCACTTGGAGCGCGAGATATTGCCGGTGAGCTTGCGCAGTGCCTGCGACATCAGGCGCGCCTGCACGCCGACGACCGAGTCGCCCATCTCACCCTCGATCTCCGCCTTGGGCACCAGCGCGGCCACCGAGTCGATGACGATCAGATCGACGCTGTTGGAACGCACCAGCATGTCGCAGATCTCCAGCGCCTGCTCGCCGGTGTCCGGCTGCGAGATCACCAGATCCTCGACCTTGACGCCGAGCTTGGCGGCGTACTGGACGTCGAGCGCGTGCTCGGCATCGATGAAGGCGCAGACGCCGCCGGCCTTCTGGCATTCGGCAACGGCGTGCAGCGTCAGCGTGGTCTTGCCGGACGATTCCGGTCCGTAGATCTCGACCACGCGGCCGCGCGGCAGGCCGCCGATGCCCAACGCGGCATCCAGCGCCAGCGAGCCGGTGGAAATCACCTCGACGTCGCGCAACTGCTCGCCCGGCGCCATCTTCATGATCGCGCCCTTGCCGAATTGCCGCTCGATCTGTGCCAGCGCCGCTTCCAGCGCCTTCTTGCGATTGTCGTCCATGGGTCCCTGAGTTCTTGGAATGGCGAAGCGAACTGTGCCCTGCGCGAGGCTCAAAAGACGAGCCTGCGCACGGCGCTTCGCGCACGATTCCGTGAACCGCGGCACAGCTTGCGTCGGGAGAACCGCATTCTCCCACAGACCCGCAGCGGCGCGCAGGCCGGCCGCCCACGCGAATCCCGTCACCAGTCCACGATCCGGCGTTGCCGCAGCAGTACGCCGTTGGGGCCATCGGCCGGCAGCATCGCCGCCCACACCACGTCGGCGGCCGCGTCCTCGACCGGCCGCGGCGCGCCGGGTCCGCCCATGCGCGTGCGCACCCAGCCCGGATCGACCGCGTTGATCTTGACATCGCCGCGCGCCAGCTGGGCGAGCTTGAGCGTGACCGCATTGAGCGCAGCCTTGGCGATGCTGTACGCCGCCGGCCCACCGAGTCCGGCACTGAAGCAGCCGTAGCCGCTGCTCAGGTTGACGATGCGGCCGTGCCCGCGCGCGAGCATGCCGGGCAGCCAGGCGCGCGCGCACCACAGCGGACCGAGCGCATTGACCTCGATGGCCTCGACGAATCGGTGCGCCGCCGCGTCCAGCGCGTCACCTTCCGGGAAGATCCCGGCGTTGTTGATCAGCACATCGACCTGCACCCCCTGCGCGGACAGCTGCGCGGCGCAGGCCTGCACCGCGCCTTCGCGGCTGACGTCCAGCGCCAGCGGATGAACCGGCAGGCCGGTAGCGGCGAGTCCCGCGGCAGTGGCGGCGGCCGCGGCGCCGTCCCGCGCCGACAGGAACACCTGGAAGCCGGCCCGTGCGAGCTGGCGCGCCGTCTCCAGGCCGATGCCGCGATTGCCGCCGGTGACCAGCGCGGTGCGCCGGCTCAACGCTCAGGTCTCCGGCAGCTCGGCGGCCCACAGGCACTTGCCCTTGGCCGCGATCTTCTTGAGCCGTGCGTGATGCGCGTCCAGCTCCGCCGCGCTCGCCGCGATCACCGGCAAGGGGCCGTCACCCGCGCCGAGCAGCTCGACGAAACGCGAGCGGCGCGCCGTGCCGCCCCCCAGGTCGTCCAGGCTCAGACGGCTCTGGCCACCGGTCATCGCCAGATAGACGTCGGCCAGCAGGCGTGCGTCGAGCAGCGCGCCGTGTAGCTGCCGGTTGGAGTTGTCGATCTCATAGCGCTTGCACAGCGCATCGAGACTGACGCGCTGGCCCGGATGTAGCTTGCGCGCCATCGCCACCGTGTCGGTGATCGTGCAGGCGTCCTCGAGCCTGCCGCCGACACCGCAGCGCGCGAACTCCATGTTGAGGAAACCGACGTCGAAACTGGCGTTGTGGATGATCAGTTCCGCGCCGGCCAGGTAGCTCCACAGCTCCGGCGCCAGCTCGCGGAAACGCGGCTTGTCGGCGAGGAATTCCATGGTGATGCCGTGCACTTCCACCGCACCCGGATCGACTTCCTTCTCTTCGGGGTGCAGGTACTGGTGGTAGTCGTTGCCGGTCGGCCGGCGGTTGCGCAGCTCGACGCAGCCGATCTCGATCACGCGATGGCCCTGTTCGACTTCCAGGCCGGTGGTTTCGGTGTCGAGGACGATCTGGCGCATGGGGACCGGAATCGGGAATCGGGAATCGGGAATCGGGAATCGGGAATCGGGAATCGGGAATCGCGCCAGTTTAGTACGGCACCGTCGCCGATCAATCCGCCGCCGCGAGACCGAGCGCGACGCCCTCGTTGGCGAGGCGGTCGGCGGCCTCGTTGCCGTCGTGGCCCGAGTGCCCCTTGACCCAGCGCCACTCGACGACGTGCCGCGCCGCCGCGGCATCGAGCTGCTGCCACAGATCCTGGTTCTTCACCGGCTTCTTGTCCGCGGTGCGCCAGCCGCGCTTCTTCCAGCCCGGCAGCCATTCCGTCAATCCCTGCATCAGGTACGACGAGTCGGTGTACAGCGTCACCTGGCAGGGTTCCTTGAGCGCCTCCAGCGCACGGATCGCGGCGGTCAGCTCCATGCGGTTGTTGGTGGTCTGTGCCTCGCCGCCCTTGAGCTCCCGCCGACGCCCGTTGAACTCCAGCAGCGCACCCCAGCCGCCCGGTCCGGGATTGCCCTTGCAGGCGCCGTCGGTGTGGATGATGACGTGTTTCAATGTGAGGGCCGGACCAGGCGGGCGCCCATTCTACGTACCGCGCTCAAGCGGTGGGCCTGGGCTCGCCGTCGAGCGCGCTGCGTTGCGTCGCCGGCAGGCCGACACCGACCATCGGCCGCACCTGCGCGCGCTGCGCACGACCGATGAAATTCATCGGCAGCACCCGCTTGCGCGCCGAGATCAGATAGGCCTCGGCCAGCGGCGCCAGCAGGCTCGCGGGCGACCAGGCATCGCCGACGCTGCGCGGCGCCAGCCACGGAAAGCCGAGGCTGAAGCGCCGCACCTCGGTGATATCGAAGTCGAGCAGCTCCAGCCAGTCGTTGACACGCCCGGCGCTGAAGAAGCGCGCACCCTGCGGAAACGCGCGGTGACGCAGGCCCAGACGCGCACGCCAGGACCACGCCCCCCACGGATTGAAGCCGAGCACGAACAGGCGACCGCGATCATTGAGGACGCGATCGACTTCGCGCAGCACGTTGTGCGGCGAGCGCGTGAACTCGAGCGTGTGCGGCAGTACCACGGCATCGACACTCTTGCTCAGGATCGGCAGATGCTGCGCATCGGCCACGACCGCGGCTGCGCGATCGCCTACGGTACCGAGCACCGCCTGGTGCAGGGTGCCGGCGCTCGCCAGCAGCGCGCCGTCGCCGCCCCAGCTGCCGATCTGCAAGGCGTAGCGCCCGAACACGTCGGGGAGCAGCTGGCCCAGCTCGGCGGTCTCCAGCTCGATCAGCCGACGCCCGCGCGGCGACCGGCGCCACAGCTCCAGCGCGTGGCGGTCGAACGGTCGGCCTCCGTTGTCGTGACGCCTGTGCGGCATGGCGTTACCCTGCACTCAAACCACAGCGCCAATGGTAACGCCGATGCAGATTCACGCGCTCCCCGCCTTCACCGACAACTACGTGTGGATGCTGGTCGCCGGCAGACACGCGGTGGCGGTCGATCCCGGCGACGCGGCACCGGTCGAACGGTATCTCGACGCGCAGGGACTGCAGCTCGACGCGATTCTGATCACACATCACCATCCCGATCACATCGGCGGGATACCGTCGCTGCTGTCCCGTCATGCGCTCCCGGTGTATGGTCCGGCCGCGGAGTCCGAGCGGATCCGCAACCTGTCGGCACCGCTCGGCGACGGCGACCACGTCGAGGTCCTCGGCCGGCGTTTCGAGGTGATCGCCGTCCCCGGCCACACCCTGGGACATATCGCCTACTACGCTGCACCGACCCCGGACGGCGAGGCCGGCCTGCTGCTGTGCGGCGACACGCTGTTCTCGGCCGGCTGCGGGCGGCTGTTCGAGGGCTCCGCGGAGCAGATGTACGCATCGCTCGAGCGTCTCGCGGCCCTGCCGGACGACACCCGGATCTGTTGCACGCATGAGTACACGCTCGCCAACCTGGCTTTCGCACAAGCGGTCGAACCCGACAATGCGGAGGTCGCCGCCCACCTGGCGCGTGTGCGTGAACTGCGCGCGCGCGACCAGCCGAGCCTGCCATCGACACTGGGACTGGAGCGGCGCATCAATCCGTTCCTGCGCGGCGCCGTCGCCGCGGTGCGCGCCGCGGCCGAAGCCTGGACCGGCACGGCGCTCGGCGACCCCGTCGCGGTGTTTGCGGCGGTCCGGCGCTGGAAGGACGGCTACCGCGCGCCGCGCTGACCCCCGCGCCTGGGGGCTGGCCGTCGCCGCGCCGATCGCCTAGAGTCCCGACCCCGAGGCCGGTGCGGGGGCACACGGCCGCAGCACATGGGGGGAGACGGACGTGCAATCCGGACGCGCTTGGCTTGGCGCACTGATCGGCGTGGCCGCCGCGTGTGCGGCGCTGGCGCTGCCAGCCGCCGCCCGCGCCGGAGACGGCATGATCTGGTCGAGGCTGGCCGCCGGCATGCAGCTCGGCTGCGGCGGCCAACCCGGCGCCGCGCAGTGGGCGCAGCGCTACGCCCGACACCCAGTCGCCGTCGAGCGCATGCTGGCGCGCTCCGAACCCTGGCTGTGGCACATCGTCGAAGCCGCCGAACGGCGGCGCATGCCGCTGGAGCTGGCCCTGCTGCCAGCGGTGGAGTCCGGCTTCGATGCGGCCGCCGACTCGCCGCGCCGCGCCCGCGGCATCTGGCAGCTCGTGCCGGTCACCGCGCACCGCTTCAGCCTCGCGCAGACCAGCGCCTACGACGCGCGCCGTGACCCGATCGCCAGCACGCGCGCCGCGCTCGGGCACCTCAGTGACCTGCACGAGCAGTTCGGCGACTGGTGGCTGGCCATCGCCGCCTTCAACCTCGGCCCCGGCGCGCTGGCCAAGACGCTCCGCGAGCAGCCGCAGGCCCGCACCGTCTGGGATCTCCGGCTGCCGCGCGAAACCTCCGACTATGTGCGCAAGCTGGCCGGGCTCTGCCTGCTGATCGAGAACCCGGACCGCTACGGATTGTCGCTGCCGCCGATCGCCGACCGGCCCGCGACCGAACTGGTCCGGCTGCGACAGGCCATCGACCTGGCCAGTGCCGCACGGCACGCTAATATCGACGAAGCACTGATCTTCGAGCTCAACCCCGGCCTGCGCGAGTTGGGCAATACCCATGGCAAGGATCAGCTGGTGTTGCCGAGCGCAGCCGCCGCACGCCTGCGCAGCGTGCTCGCCCAGCACGAGTTCCCGCCGCAGCCGCTGACGACGTTCAAGACCCACGTCGTCGCGCCGGGCGAATCGCTGTGGCACATCGCCCGGCGCTACAACACCAGCATCGCGACCCTGGCACTGAGCAACGGACTCAGCGCCGACGCGGTGATCCGTCCGGGCCGGCGCCTGCAGGTCCCGGTCGGGACCTGAGCGCCGCTCCGCACCCTCAGTGCGCGCGCGCGGCCGCGGCCGCTTCGTCCTTCGCCGACACCGACTCCGCCGGCGCCTTGGGTTCCGGCTGACGCTCGAGCGCGATGCGCAGCACGTCCTCGATCCAGCGCACCGGTTCCACGTTGAGCTTGGACTTGACCGTATCCGGGATGTCGGCGAGATCCTTGACGTTCTCGTGCGGGATCACGACGGTCTGGATGCCGCCACGCTGCGCCGCCAGCAGCTTCTCCTTGAGGCCGCCGATCGGCAGCACCTCGCCGCGCAGGGTGATCTCGCCGGTCATCGCGACGTCGGCGCGGACCGGGATGCCGGTCAGCGCCGACACCAGCGCCGTGCACATCGCGATGCCCGCCGACGGGCCGTCCTTGGGCGTCGCGCCTTCGGGCACGTGCACGTGAATGTCGTTCGACTCGTAGAACTTCGGATCGATGCCGAGCGCCTGCGAGCGTGAACGCACCACCGTCAGCGCCGCCTGGATCGACTCCTGCATGACGTTGCCCAGCGAACCCGTCTGCGTGAGCTTGCCCTTGCCGGGCGCGAGCGCCGCTTCGATGGTCAGCAGCTCGCCACCAACCTCGGTCCAGGCCAGACCGGTGACCTGACCGACCTGGTTGCGCTCCTCGGCGCGGCCGTAGCGGTACTGCGGCACGCCGAGGAACTTGTCGAGATTGCCCTCGCTGACCTCGATGCTGCGCACGTCCTTCTCGGTCAACAGCTGCTTGACCGTCTTGCGGCAGATCTTGCTGATCAGACGTTCGAGGCTGCGCACGCCGGCTTCGCGGGTGTACAGGCGCACGATCGCGCGCAGCGCATCGTCGCCGATGACCAGTTCGCCCTCCTTCACGCCGTTGTTCTTCATCTGCTTGGGCAGCAGGTACTGGCGCGCAATGCTGACCTTCTCGTCCTCGGTGTAGCCGGCAAGCCGGATCACTTCCATGCGGTCGAGCAGCGGCGCCGGGATGTTCAGCGTGTTGGCGGTGGCGATGAACATCACGTCGGACAGGTCGAACTCCACTTCCAGGTAGTGGTCCTGGAAGGTCGAGTTCTGCTCCGGATCGAGCACTTCGAGCAGCGCTGCCGACGGGTCGCCACGGAAATCCATCGCCATCTTGTCGATCTCGTCGAGCAGGAACAGCGGATTCTTGACGCCGACCTTGGCCATGTTCTGGATGATCTTGCCGGGCATCGAGCCGATGTAGGTGCGGCGATGGCCGCGGATCTCGGCCTCGTCGCGCACGCCGCCCAGAGACATGCGCACGAACTTGCGGTTGACCGCCTCGGCGATCGAGCGGCCGAGCGAGGTCTTGCCGACGCCCGGCGGTCCGACCAGGCACAGGATCGGCCCCTTCATCTTCTTCATGCGCGCCTGCACCGCGAGATACTCGACGATGCGTTCCTTGACCTTGTCCAGGCCGTAGTGATCGGCGTCGAGCTTGGCCTGGCAGGCCTCCAGGTCGATGTGCGTCTTGGTGCGCTTCTTCCACGGCACCTGCGTCAGCCAGTCGAGGTAGTTGCGCACGACGGTGGCTTCCGCCGACATCGGCGGCATCATCTTGAGCTTGTTGAACTCGGCGGTGGCCTTGGCCTTGGCCTCCTTGTGCATGCCCGCCTTCTCGATCTTCTGCTGCAGCTCCTCCTGCTCGGTCGGCCCCTCCTCGCCTTCGCCGAGCTCCTTCTGGATCGCCTTCATCTGCTCGTTGAGGTAGTACTCGCGCTGGTTCTTCTCCATCTGCGACTTCACGCGCGAGCGGATCTTCTTCTCGATCTGCAGAACGTCGATCTCGCCTTCCAGCTGGGCCAAGACGTGCTCGAGCCGCGCCTTGGGCGAAGCGATCTCCAGCACCTCCTGCTTGTCCTCCAGCTTGAGATTCAGATGTGCCGCGATGGTGTCGGCCAGCCGCCCCGGCGAATCCATACTCGCCAGCGACGGCAGCAGCTCGGCCGGGATCTTCTTGTTGAGTTTGGCGTAGGCCTCGAACTGGGCGAGGATCGAACGCGACAGTGCGTCGAGTTCCTTGTCGTCGGTGACCGACAGCTTGTCGTCGGCCAGCGCCTGGCATTCGGCCATGACGAAACTGCCGCTGAGGTCGAAGCGGCTGACCCGCGCCCGGTTCTGCCCTTCGACCAGCACTTTGACGGTGCCGTCCGGCAGCTTGAGCATCTGCAGGATGCTCGCCAGCGTGCCGACGGTGTACAGATCCTTTTCCTGCGGATCGTCGGTGTCGGCAGTGCGCTGCGCCAGCAGCAGGATGCGCTTGTCGTCCTGCATCGCCGCCGCCAGCGCCTTGATCGACTTCTCGCGGCCGACGAACAGCGGAATCGCCATGTGCGGGAACACGACGACGTCGCGCAGCGGCAGGACGGGCGCGGTGCGATCGGTGGCGGGGGTAGTGGTCACGGGTGCTCCTCGTGCGGACGCTGGACCGCATTATGCCGGATGGGGTAGGGCTACATGCGGTCGATCGGCGCCAAATCAAGCGCATTCGTCGCTTTGCACGCCCTTTCATATACTTGGATCGGACACACGCGGCTCGCCCACCGATCGAGGAAAACCTGCACGATGATCGCCATCGGTCGTACCGCCGTGCCGCTGGCGCTGCTGTGGGCGGCGGGCTGCGCCGGTCCGGCCAGCCGGCCGTCGTCCGCGGGCGATGCTTTCGTCCATCCCTGCCACATTCAACGCGCCGACGACGAGCCCTTCGTCGATGACACCCAGGCTGCGCTCCAGGAGACCGGTTGCCGCGCCGCGCTGTGGCTCGACGGCCTGTTCGGCGACGACTCCAACGTGGATGCGGCGCGGCGCACGCATGGCTCGGTCGAAACCTCGGTGCGCTATTCGCAGTTCGAGGGCACGGGCTATCGCACGCGCCTGCGCGTCCGCTTCGACCTGCCCAACGTCAAGGAACGGACCTCCGCGTTCTTTGGCCTGGAAGGTGAGGACAGCTTCATCCGCGATCGCGCCGAAGCCTTCGCGCTGCGCTCGCAATTCCCGCGCATCGACGACCGCGAGGAATGGCTCGCCGGGCTGGGCTACGCGTTGCCCGACTCGGCCCGCCTGCAAGCAGACCTGCGCGTCGGCGCGTCCAACCTGCGCATGCCCACCGCCTTCATTCGCGCCCGCCTGCATCTCAACGTCTATGCCGACCAACTGAACCTGGTGTATCTGCGCCTGACGCCGTTCTGGCGGACACGCGACGGCGTCGGCGCGACGCTCGGCCTGGACTACAACCGCCTGCTGTCGCCAAAGCTGCTGCTGCGCGCCAGCCAGGTCGGCACCATCAGTGAATCGACCGCGGGCATGGACTGGCTGTCGGCGCTGATCCTGTACCGCAATCTGCGGGACGAACGCGCGATCGCCTACCAGCTGTTCGCGCGCGGCGACACCGGTGAACCGGTGCCGGTCTATGAATACGGCGGACGCACGACCTATCGTCATCCACTGCTGCCCGGCAAGCTCTACGCCGAGGGTCTGCTCGGTTACAGCTGGCCGCGCAGCGAACGCGACGAACCGCGGCGTGGCTCCTACGAAGTCGGCGCCGGACTCGAACTGCCGTTCGGGCAGAAACGGCCATGACTGCCGAACACGCAGCGGACCAGCAGCCGGTGCGCCTCGACAAGTGGCTGTGGGCCGCGCGCTTCTTCAAGACCCGCAGCCTCGCCAAACAGGCGATCGAGAGCGGGCACGTGCGCTATGGCGGCGAGCGCAGCAAGGTCAGCAAGGACGTCGAGATCGGCGCGCGGCTGCGCATCCGTCAGGGCTGGGACGAAGTCGAAGTCGTCGTCCGGGGCCTGAGCGATCAGCGCCGCGGTGCACCCGAAGCGCGCCGGCTCTACGAGGAAACCGCGGAAAGCCAGGAGCGGCGCGCATCGCAGCGTCTGCAGCGCGAGGCCGCGCAGGGCCTGGTCAGCCCGCAGCGCCCGACCAAGCAGCAGCGGCGCGCCCTGCAGCGCCTCAAGCGCGGCGCCTGAAGCAGCCGCGACGGCGCGCTATATTCATATTCGATTTCGTCGGCGCCGTCTGTTTTCCGTTGTCTGCGGTCACCCCCGCTCCTAGACTGCGGCAGCCATGGACAGCACACCTCTTGCCACCGCGCACCTGACCGCGCCCATCGCCGTGAACGACCCCGCCGTCTTCGACCAGGTCCGGATCGCCGAGCTGAACGCGGTCTATGCACCCCTGCACTTCGAGGAGCGCATCCAGCGCCTGTACCAGGATTTCGATCCGGCCAAGGTGCTCGTGACCTCGTCGTTCGCCGCAACCTCGGCCTACTTCCTGCACATCATCTCGCGCATCCGCCCCGACCAGATCATCCACTTCATCGACACCGGCTATCACTTCCCGGAAACCGTCGCGTACCGCGACTACCTGATCGAGCTGTTCAAGCTCAGGGTCCAAGACCTGCGCGCCGAGGACTGGAAGCACCGCTTCACGACCGAGGAGCAGACCTGGAAGCGCGATCCGGACTTCTGCTGCTCGATCAACAAGGTCGAGCCGCTGGAAGCGGTCAAGCCGAACTACCACGTCTGGGTGTCGAGCCTGATGCGCTGGCAGACCGAACACCGCGCCGGGCTCGAAATCTTCGAGGTGCGGCGCGGCATCATCAAGTTCAACCCGATGATCGACGTCACACGCGAGGAGCGCGACGCCTACATCCGTGCACACCAGCTGCCGTTCCACCCGCTGGTGGCCAAGGGCTACTCGTCGATCGGCTGCACGCACTGCACCGTCGCGGGCGACGGCCGCAGCGGCCGCTGGGTCGGCAAGCCGAAGACGGAGTGCGGGCTGCACCTGTAAGGCATCTCGGGTTGGTTCCGCGCCGCTTTGACATACGCTGTCATACAGAGTAGTCTGGCGCATGAATGGAGCGCCGGAGTTCGTCATGCGTGTCAATGCACGCCTCGAAGGCGAGTACGAAAAACAGATGGAGTTCCTGACTCATGCCACCGGCATGGGCGTGACGGACGTCATCAAGACCAGCATCGCCCACTACTACGAGAGCGTGCGCGGCGGCGAGAAGCCGCGTTTCCGGCACCTGCGCGCAGCGGCCGGCAGGTACGGCAGCGGCCGCTCGGACGTCTCCAGTCGCACCAAGGACTCGTTCGCCGAGAGTCTTACGGCCAAGCATCGTGGCCGGCGCGAATGATCCTGGCGGATGCTGGATTCCTCTACGCCCTGCTGGACCGCGACGACGCCTGGCACGCGCGCGCACTCGCGGCTGCGGACGCGCTCGACGAAGCCTGGATCACGACCTGGCCGGTTCTGACCGAAGCCGTGCATCTGGCGACACGATGGCTCGGCGCCGAAGCAGCCATTGCCTTGATGCAGGAAGTGGCCCGCGGCGACCTTGCCATCTGGGACATCTCGACCGATGCACGGCGACGTCTGCCGACGCTGATGAGACGCTACGCCGACCTTCCGATGGACCTGGCCGACGCCTCGCTCGTGCTGCTGGCGGAGGCACAAGGCCACGGCCGCATCCTGACGACCGACACGCGCGACTTTCGTGCGTACCGCTGGAAATCGCGCGCACCGTTCGAGAATCTTCTGGAGCAGTGCTGAAACTCTGCGTGCTCAACGGCCGGCGACGTCGTCACCGACGAAGGGATTGCCACGCCGCTCTGCGCCGAAGGTCGAAAGCGGCCCATGCCCAGGGATGAAGGTGATGTCGTCGCCGAGCGGGAACAGCCGCTCGCGGATCGAACGGATCAGGTCGGCGTGGTTGCCGCGCGGGAAATCGGTGCGACCGATCGAGCCCTGGAACAGCACGTCGCCGACGATCGCCAGCCGTGACGGCGCATGATGGAAGACGACATGCCCGGGCGTATGCCCCGGACAGTGGATCACGTCCAGGCTCAGGTTGCCGACGGTGACGACGTCGCCGTGGCGCAGCCAGCGCGTCGGCGTGAAGGAACGGGCCGGCGGGAATCCGTACTGGCGCGCCGCGTCGGGCAGCAGCTCGATCCAGAACCGGTCGTCCTCGTGCGGACCCTCGATCGGCAGATGCAACTGCCCGGCGAGTTCGGCGACGACGCCGACGTGGTCGAGATGCCCGTGCGTCACTAGCAGTTTCTCCAGCGTCACGCAGCGCCGCTGCACGGCATCGAGCAGGCGCCGCGTCTCGCCGCCCGCATCGACCAGCGCGCCAAGCATCGTCGCCTCGTCCCAGATCAGCGAGCAGTTCTGCTGGAACGGGGTGACCGGGATGACCTCCGCGCGCAGCCTTGCGTCCATGGGCACGATCGTGCTCATGCGCGACGCAGCACGGCGTCGCGCTTGGCCGCGACCGCGGCGAGCAGCTTGTCGTGCGCATCGGCAAACAGCTTCACGCCTTCGACGACCAGCTGGTCGGTGACCTCGTCCAGCGACAGGCCAGCGCCTGCGAGGGTCTCCAGCAGTGCGCGGGCATCCTCGACATCCTGGGTCAGCGTGAGCGCCGCACGGCCATGGTCGCGGAAGGCGTCGAGCGTCGCCGGCGGCACGGTGTTGACGGTCTGCGGACCGATCAGCGTCTCGACGTAGAGCACGTCGCTGTAAGCCGGATTCTTGGTGCCGGTGCTGGCCCACAGCAGGCGCTGCGGACGTGCGCCGCGCGCGGCCAGCGCCTGCCAGCGGGCATCGGCGATCAGGCGCTGAAAGTCGGCATAGGCCAGCTTGGCGTTGGCCACCGCGAGGCGACCGCGCAGCGCGCCGAGCGCCGGCGTAGTGGCCAGAAGCTGCTCGATCCGCGCATCGACGGCCGTGTCGATGCGGCTGACGAAGAAGCTGGCGACGCTGGCGATACGCGCGATGTCATGTCCGGCACGAGCGGCCTGTTCCAGTCCGTCGAGATAGGCCGCGGCCACCGCACGGTAGGCGCTGCGCGCGAACAGCAGCGTGACGTTGACGTTGACGCCCTGCGCGATCAGCCGGCGCACGGCGGCGACACCCGGCGCGGTGCCCGGCACCTTGATCATCAGGTTCGGCCGGTCCACTGCGCGCCACAGGCGCAGCGCGTCAGTGACGGTCCCTTCCGTGTCCATCGCCAGGTGCGGTGACACCTCGAGGCTGACGTAGCCATCGACACCCCGCGTGCGCTCGTACACCGGCCGCAGCACGTCGGCGGCACCGCGGATGTCCGCCAGCGCCAGATGCTCGAACAGCTCGGCCGGATCGCGCTGGCCGGCGCCGACCAGGCGCGCCAGCGCCGCGTCGTAGTCGGCGCTGGCAGCGATGGCCTTTTCGAAGATCGCCGGATTCGAGGTCACACCGCCGATGCCGTCCGCTTCGATCAGGCGGCGCAGTTCGCCGCTGTCGAGCAACTTGCAATGGATGTAGTCGAGCCAGATCGACTGGCCGAGCAGCGTGCACGCCTGGAGCGCGTTCATGGTCGGTGAGTGGCAGTGTCGCGATGAAACGAGGCGCCTATTGTCCACCGGACGCGCGAAAAGAGAATGTCCCCCGGGCCGTTTTCGGTCAGAATCCGCTCGCCACCTCTCTCATCCTGACCGTATGCGCCCCATGAAACGCCCGCTCGCCGGTGTCGTCGCCCTGTCGTTGCTGGTGCTGAGTGCCTGCTCGAAAGTCACGCCGGACAACTACGGCAAGCTCCGCGCCGGTATGTCGCCGGATGAGGTGCACGCGATCCTCGGTCGGCCGGACCAGGTCTCCGGCGGCGGTCTGGGCGCGCTGACGATCACCACCGAGACCTGGAACGGTCCGCACCACGTGGTGACGGTCACCTTCGCCGGCGAGAAGCTGACGGTCAAGTCCATCGAGCCGCGCGATAGCCGGTAGCCTCACGTGAGCCGGATCGTCGATGCCGTCACCGCCGTCCTGATCTGCGACGGCGAGCTGCTGGTCACCCGCCGTCAGCCGTTCATGAAGGCGTTCCCGGGCTACCACGCCTTTCCGGGCGGCAAGGTGGACGCCGCCGATGCCGACGGCGCCAGCCCGGCCACGACCTGGGCGGCGTTCGAGGCGCGCCTGGTGCGCGCGCTGCTGCGCGAGCTGCGCGAGGAGCTGGCGCTCAATCTCGAACAGACGCCGGCCGTGGTGACGAGCGTGCGTCATCTGGGCATCGCGCTGACACCGCCCCCCGCGCCGATCCGCTTCAACACGCATTTCTTTGCGCTGCAACTGCGCGAACGCCCGTCGCTGACACCGGATGCCCACGAGATCGCCGAACTGCACTGGGCGTCGCCAGGGGAATGGCTGCGCCGCTACAGCGACGGCGCGCTGCTGGCCGCACCACCGACGGTCGCGGTGATGCGCGCGCTCGCCGCCGACATCGACGCACGGGAGGTCCCCGGCCTGCACTTCGAGACGCGCGAGACCTTCGAGCTGCCGCTGATCGAATCGGTGGCCGGCGTCCGCCAGATCCTGGTGCGCTCCAACACGATCCCGCCGGCGGCGCACACCAACTGCTTCCTGATCGGCGACCTGCAGTCGCATCGCGTGCTCGTGGACCCGGCGCCGGCGGACGATGCCGAGATGAACCGCCTGTGCCAGCTGGTGCAGCGCTTCGGCATCCATGAAATCTTCCTGACGCACCACCATCCGGACCATCGCGAGCGCGCCAACCAGATCGCGCGCCACTTCAACGTGCCGATGGGCATGTCCGCAGACACCCGCGCGCGCATCGCCGCAAAGGCCGCCGGCTACTTCGAGGGCGTCGCAGTCCACGAGTACCGCGAGGGTGACGTGCTGTGCCGCTGGCTGGGCCGCGCCGTGCGCGTCTATGCCGTCCCTGGCCACGACGAGGGCCAGCTGGCGCTGATGCCGGACGACCGAGCGTGGTGCCTGGTCAGCGACCTGATCCAGGGCTTCGGAACGGTCGTCATCGCCAAGCCGGAAGGCCACATGGGCCGCTATTTCGAATCGCTGCGCAAGATCGTCGCGCTCGATCCGCGCGTGATCTTTCCGTCGCATGGCATCGCACTGGGCACTACCTACCGTCTGCGCGAGACCCTGCACCACCGCGAGCAGCGCGAGAAACAGGTGCTGGCCCTGTACCGGGAAGGGCGCAGCGTCAGCGAGATGCTGCCGCTGATCTACGCCGACGTCGATCCGCGCCTGCTGCCGCTCGCGCGCATGAACGTCGAGAGCCATCTCGACAAGCTGCGCGAAGATGGCGTGATCGCCGGCTGACCCGCATCAGGGCAGCAGTTCCATGCGCAGTTCGCGCTTGCCGCCCTTGAACTGCTCGATGCGCACCGGGAGGTAGTCGCGTTCCGGCGCCAGCCAGTAGTGGTGCGGACGCTTGTCGTCGATGCGCTCGACGCGCAACGCGTCGAGCGGACCGGCCGCGGTGACGATGCGTTCGAGGCCGACGATCGCGAAGCGGAATGCCTTGAAGCGATCATCATCGACCATGACGAATTCCGCCTCGTCCGGCGCCTCGCCGGCGCGGTTGCGCAGCACCCACAGGCGCACCGCTTCGCGGATCGAGAAGCGGTCGTAGGCCGGGCCCGGCAGTCGGCGCACCGTCAGCACGCCGGCCTTGAGCGTCTTGACCTGCGCATTGCGCCAGTCGAAATCGAGACGGAAGCTGTCGCCGCCGCGCTTGTCGTTGACGTACTCGAAGCGTTCCGGCATGACTTCGCCATCACGCAGGCAGAAGTGGCTCTCCTCGCGCGGCGCGCCGTAAGTCCAGCGCACCAGCGCGATCGGCGCGGTCGTCGAGCTGTAGCGATAGCAGCCCGTACCGTCACCGGCCAGCGCGATCGTGCCCTCGCCCAGTGAGATACCGCTCCACTCCACGGCGTAGCGGTCGCTGCGCGGCTGCAGGTGCGCGGCGGCGTCAAAAGCCGCCGCCGGGCCGGCGACGACCAGCGCCAACAGCGCCCAGAGCACCCGCGTCACCGGAACGCCGCCTCGAGGGCGTCGAGTCCCAGCGGGGCGTCCAGATGGCGGCCACGGAAGCGGACCGCCCCGTCGTCGAGCGCGACGTCGCCGCGCGCCAGCCAGGCGAGCGCCTGCGGGTAGATTTTCAGCTCGATCTCGTTCATGACGCGCTCGGCGAGTGTGGCTTCGGTATCCTGCGCATGCACGTTTAACTTGCCCTGAATGATCGCCGGCCCGCCATCCAGCTGCTCGGTGACGAAGTGCACGGTCGCGCCATGCTCGACATCGCCGGCCACCAGCGCGCGACGGTGCGTGTCCAGCCCGGGATGACGCGGCAGCAGCGACGGGTGGATGTTGAGCAGGCGACCACGGTAGTGGGCGACGAACGGCGGCGTGAGGATGCGCATGAAGCCGGCGAGTGCGACCACGTCCGGCGCATGACGATCGAGCACGGCCATCAGCGCGCGGTCATAGCTCTCGCGGTCGGGATAATCGCGGTGGGAGAGCACCGTCGTCTCGATCCCCTGCTGCCGGGCATATCGCAAGCCGTCGGCCTCCACGCGATTGCTCACGACGACGACGATGCGGCCGTCGACGCGACCGTCGGCGCAGGCGCGCGCGATCGCCTGCAGGTTGCGCCCGCGGCCGGAAATCAGGACGGCGATGGCCGCGCTCACGACTGACCGATGCTCAGGCGAAACGCACGTCCTGCCGGCCGGAAACGATCTCGCCGAGCAGCCAGGGCCTGGCGCGCGCAGTCTTCAGCAGCGCCAGCGCCCGATCCGCCTGCGTGCGCGGCACGACCAGCACGAAACCCAGACCGCAGTTGAACACGCGGCGCATCTCGTCCTCATCGATGTCGCCCTGCGCCTGCAGCCAGTCGAAGATCTCGGGACGCTTCCAGCTCGCCAGATCGACCACGGCACCGACACCGTCGGGGAAGCAGCGCGGCAGATTGCCGGGAATGCCACCGCCGGTGATGTGCGCCATGCCGCGCACCGCAATGCCCGCTTCGAGCAGCTTGAGCACCGGCTTGACATAGATCGTGGTCGGCGCCATCAGCGCGTCGGCCAGCGTGCCCTTGCCGAAGTTTTGGTCGAGGCGGGTCTTGCGCAGCGCGAGGATGCGGCGGATCAGCGAATAGCCGTTGGAATGCGGGCCGCTCGACGGCAGACCGATCAGCACGTCGCCACGGCGGATCCTGCGGCCGTCCACCAGCTTGCTCTTCTCGGCCACGGCGACGCAGAAACCGGCCAAATCGAAGTCACCCGGCGGATACATGCCCGGCATCTCCGCGGTCTCGCCGCCGACCAGCGCGCAGCCGGCGAGCTTGCAGCCACGCGCGATGCCCTTGATCACCTGCGCGGCGACACGCTTGTCGAGCTTGCCGGTGGCGTAGTAATCGAGGAAGAACAGCGGCTCGGCGCCGGAGACGAGGACATCGTTGACGCACATGCCGACCAGATCCTGGCCGAGGCCCTCGATCCGCCCGGTCTCGATGCCCAGCATCAGCTTGGTGCCGACACCATCGGTGCCACTGACCAGCACCGGATTGCGGTACTTCTTCGGCAGCCCGACGAGCGCACCGAATCCGCCGACACCGGCGAGCACCTCCGCGCGCTGCGTGGACTTGACGATCTTCTGGATATCCTCGACCAGCGCATCGCCTTCGTCGATGTCCACGCCGGCGTCGCGGTAGGTCAAGCCGGTTTTCTTGCTCATGAGTTCCTGATCCGGTGCTGATCGATGTCCAGAATGCGCACGGCCCGGAGTCGAACGGGCCGTATGGGCTGGTATTCTAGCGTCTATGCGTGTTCTCCTGACCGTCGTCGCCCTGCTGTGCAGCGGCCTGTGCGCTGCGCAGACCTCCACCGCCGTTCAGCCCTACGAGGCGCGTGTGCCGGTGTCCGACCAGTCGCCGGCGGCGCGCGACGGCGCGCTGCGCGAGGCGCTGCGCACGGTGATCCGGCGCATCAGCGGCGACGGCGCCGAGTACACCGCGGCCGACCTGCTCAGCCGTGCGCAGCAGCTGGTGCAGCGCGTCGGCTACGAACGCGAAACCGATGGCAGCCTGGTGCTGGTCGCCGGATTCGACGGCCGCGCGCTGGAAAGCCGGCTCCGGGCGCTCGGCCTGCCCGTCTGGGGCGTGCACGCGGAACAGGTCGAGGACGTCCAGCTGCACATCAGCGGCCTCGACAGCGCACGCAGCTACACGCAGGTCGTCGGCGCCGTGCGCGGACTTCCCGGCGTGCGTGCGGTGTCACCGTACATCGCCGAAAACGACCACCTCGAACTGCGCGTGCGCGTCGAGGGCGGCGCCGGCCGTCTCGCCGGCGCGCTGCCGGCGACCGGCCTGCTGGCCCGCGACAACGGGCACGGCACCGGGCTGTCGTATCGCTACGTGCGGCCGGCACTGCCGTGAGCGGCGTCCGCACCCACTGGCCCTGGTACGCGGCGGGCGTCGGCCTGCTCGTGTTCTTCTGGGCGCTGACGCCGGTGTTGACACCGTTCGTGATCGGCGCGGGTCTGGCTTATCTGGGCGACCCGGTCGTCGATCGCCTGCAGCGCCTCGGATTGTCGCGCACCCTGGGCGTCGTGCTGGTGTTCGTCGTGCTGGCGCTCGCAGGCCTGGTGACGCTGATCCTGCTCGCACCGCTGCTGTACCAGCAGACGGTTGCACTGCTGCAGAACATCCCGGAGTGGCTGGCCTGGATCCAGAACACCGCGTTGCCCTGGCTGGGCGTCCGCCTGCCCGAAGGCGTGCGACTCGACGCTGCCGGTCTGAAAGCCATCGTCGCCGAGCACTGGATGGATGCCGGGAGGTTCGCGCGCATGGCCTGGGCGCAGGCTTCCCAGTCGGGCGCGCTGCTGGCAGCGCTGCTCGCCAACCTGCTGCTGGTGCCGATCGTGACCTTCTACCTGCTGCGGGACTGGGACGAGCTGATCGCCTGGATCGCGCGCATGATTCCGCCGCGTCATCTGCCCCGCGTCACGCAGCTGGCACGCGAGACGGACGAAGTCATGGGCTCGTTCATCCGCGGCCAGCTGTCGGTGATGCTGGCGCTCGCCGCCCTGTACAGCGTCGGCCTGGGCATCGCCGGACTCAAGCTGGCGCTGGTGATCGGACTCGCGGCCGGACTGCTCAGCTTCGTACCCTACCTGGGCTTCGCGGTCGGATTCGTCGCGGCGATGGTGGCGATGCTGGCGCAGGAACAGGCGCTGCTGCCGCTGGTCTGGGTGGCCATCGTCTTTGGCATCGGCCAGGTCGTCGAGAGCTGGTGGCTGACGCCGACGCTGGTCGGCGACCGCATCGGCCTGCATCCGGTCGCGGTGATCTTCGCACTGATGGCCGGCGGCCAGCTGTTCGGCTTCGTCGGCGTGCTGCTGGCACTCCCGGGCGCCGCCGCGATCGCGGTGATGTTGCGTCACGCCAAGATCGAATGGCTGCAGAGTGCGCTGTACCGGCAGGGCATGCCGACCGAAGCGTCAGCGGACCGGCCGACCGACGAAGCATGAAGGGCGCCCAGCTTCCGCTCGCCGTGCAGCTGCGCGACACGGCGAACTTCGACAGTTATCTGGCCGGACCCAACGCCGAAGCGGTCCAGGCCTTGCGCGAGCTGCGCCAGCCGGTGCTGCTGTACGGTCCGCCCGGCTGCGGCCGCACGCACCTGCTGCAGGCGGCCTGCCGGCAGCACGGCGGCAGCTACCTGTCGCTGGCCGACGCAGCGGAACTCGGCCCCGGCATCCTCGACGGCTACGTCCGGGCGCCGGGCGTCTTCCTCGACGACCTCGACGCGGTCGTGGACAGCCGCGCCTGGTGCATCGCACTGCTACGCCTGCTCGACACCCTGCGCACCGACGACCGGCGCTTCGCGCTGTCCGCCGCCGCGGGACCGGAGCGGCTCGACGTCGTGCTCGGCGACCTGCGCACGCGGCTCAGCCAGTGTCTCGTGCTGGGACTCCGGCCCCTCGACGATGCGCAACGCGCACAGCTGCTGCGGCTGCGCGCGCGGATGCGCGGCCTCGATCTGCCGGACGAGGTGATCCGCTGGCTGTTGAACACCCGATCGCGCGATGTGAACAGCCTGCTCGAAGCGCTGGAACTCCTCGACCGCGGATCGCTCAGCGCCCGGCGCAGGATCACCCTGCCGCTGGCGCAGGCGCTTCTCGTTTCCGCAGACGGACGTAGAGAACCAGGCTGACGAAGTCCACGGCGGCCAGCCCCGCGACCGAGAATGCGAGCCACCGGCCACCTGGATCGGCCCAGCCCTCGGCGAGCCAGATCGCGCAGTAGAACACCACCAGCATGCTGGCCCACTGGTAGGTGTAGAGGCGCCCACGCACCAGCCCGGGCAGCGGCGGCACCAGCAGCAAGGCCGCGAGCCAGGCGAGCGCGCTGTTCTGTGCGACCAGCACCAGCATCAACAGCAGGTGCGCCGCCAAGCCCAGACCCTTCGCATACTGGCTCAGCGGTCTGCTCATCGGGAGCCCAGCTTGAGCGCGAACTCGGCGACACGCCGTCCCAACGCCTCGCACAGCGCGGCTTCGTCGCGGTCGAGCGGCAGCGGCGCGCGCGACACCCCGGCGTAATGGCTCGCGCCATACGGCGTGCCGCCGGCGCGCGTCGCGCTCAACTCCGGCAGCGTGTAAGGGAGCCCGACCAGCAGCATGCCGTGATGCAACAGCGGCAGCATCATCGACAGCAGGGTCGTCTCCTGTCCGCCATGCAGCGTCCCGGTCGAAGTGAACACGGCCGCCGGCTTCCCGGCCAGCGCACCCGACAGCCAGAGATCAGAAGTGCCGTCGAGGAAATACTTGAGCGGCGCGGCCATGTTGCCGAAGCGCGTCGGGCTGCCGAGCACCAGGCCCGCGCATTCGCGCAGGTCCTCGGTCGTCGCGTACGGCGGGCCGTCCGCGGGGATCTCGGACCCGAGCGGTGCGCTGTCGGCATCGGCGTGCCGCGGCCCGACCGGGGGCACGGTGCGCAGGCGCGCACTCGCGCCGCGCTGCGACTCGACACCACGCGCCACCCGTCGCGCCATCTGCGCGACCGAACCGTGCCGCGAGTAGTACAAAACCAGGATCTCGGTCACCGTGCCCCGTCGAAGATTTCAAAATCGGCGGCCCGTATTGTAGGGTCTGCGCGATGAACACCCCTGTCCGCCTGTTCGCGCTGTGCGCCGCCAGCATCGCGTTGTGTTCCGCCTGCGGCCTGCACCGCATTCCCCCCAAGCCCCGCACCCCGGCACCGACGTCCGCCCCCGCGGCGGTCCGCGATACCGTCCCCGCGCCCGCCGCCACGGCCGCGCCGCCCGGACTGCCGGCCACGTCCAGCGCGGCGACACGAGCGCGCGCCGACACCGACGCAGCACTGCGCGCCGAACTCGAACTGCAGAAGGCGCAGACCTACACCGGCCTCAGCGACACGCAGCTGGATCGTCTGCGTGCCGCCGAAGTGGCACTCGCCGCCGGCGATCCCGGCCAGGCGCTGGTGCTGCTGCATGCCCTCAACGCAGAACTCGCGCAGGCGACGCAGCGCTACGTGGTCGCCGCCGGCGACAGCCTGTGGATCATCTCCGGGCGGCCTGAGATCTACGGCAATCCCTACCTGTGGCCGCTGATCTGGGACGCCAACCTCGACACGCTCAAGGATCCGAACCTGCTTCGCACCGGCCAGCGTCTGCGCATCCGCACCAACCCGACCATCGACGAAGTCGTGCAGGCCGTCGAGCGCGCGCGCGGCTTCCGCAGCGCGAAGGTGCGTATCGGCGAGGTGCGCGAGGCCGCCCCATAGCCGGCCGCGCGCCGACAGCCCCGACCACGCGTCCACGGCCGAGCCGCTACAATCCGCCGCTCAGGAATTCAGGGGGATCTCCGTGCTGCAGTTCATCGAGCGTCACCGCATCGTTCTCTCGCGCCTGATGGTCGCGGGCGTGCTCGTTGTGCTCGCGATATCGAGCAGCGCGTGGAGCGGACGGCAGGCGTTCTTCGCCAGCGTCCTCGTGGCGCTGGGCCTGGTGCTGATCGGCCTGGCGATGGTCGGCCGACTGTGGTGCAACCTGTACATCGTCGGCTACAAGAACCAGACCCTGCTGACCACCGGCCCGTACTCGGCCAGCCGCAATCCGCTGTACTTCTTCAGCTCGCTGGGGGGCGTCGGCGTCGGGCTCACGTCCGGAACACTGACGGTCGGCGTGCTGATCGCCGTGCTGTTCGCCCTGACCTATCCGGGTGTGATCCTCACCGAGGAAAAACGCCTGGAGAAGATTCACGGCCAGGCCTGGCTCGATTACATGGCTCGCGTGCCGCGTTTCTTTCCGCGACTGAGCCAACTGGTCGAGCCGGAGCAGTACGAGGTGCACCCGCGCCTGTTCCGCAAGCATTTGCTCGACGCCCTGTGGTTCGCCTGGGCCGCCGGCGTCATGGCCCTGATCGACGGCGCCCACGGCATGGGCTGGCTGCCGAACTATCTCCTGCTGCCCTGAACCGGGCGCGCTCAGACATCGGCGCGCCAAGGTGCAAGAGGAGTACTCGGGGCGCCGGTGATACGCCGGGAGCCGACGGAAAGCAGCACCGTCGAGGTCTTGGGCTATCCTGTCCAGATGCTGACTGCCGGTACGAGCTTTTCGCACTACAGGATCATCAGGCCCCTCGGTTCTGGGGGAATGGCCGACGTTTATGAAGCAGAAGACGCCAAACTGGGACGGCGCGTAGCGCTCAAGATCTTGCCACCCGAATTGGGACGTCAACCGGAATTCGTCCGGCGGTTCCAAAAAGAAGTGAGGGCAGCCGCGTCCCTGAACCATCCCGGAATCGTGACCGTATTCGAGGTCGGAGAGTCCGAAGGACTCCCTTTCTATGCCATGCAGCTCCTCGGCGGCGGCGACCTGTGCAGCCGCATCAAGCGCGGCGTCCGACCGGCAGAAGCACTGGCCATTGCAAGGGAGATCGCCGAGGCGTTCGACCACGCACATTCGCGTGGCTTCGTCCATCGTGATGTGAAGCCCGCAAATGTGATGTTCGATGAACGCGGGCACGCGGTTCTGACAGACTTTGGCATCGTCAAAGGAACAGCCGGAGAGACTCGCCTGACCGCTGCCGGTGCGGCCATCGGCACACCACACTACATGAGTCCCGAGCAGGCCCGCGGACAGGCGGTCGACGCACGAACCGACCTCTACAGTCTCGGCGTCGTGCTGTTCGAAATGCTGGAGGGACATGTCCCCTACGACGCCCCTGAAGCCATCAGCGTGATCTTCAGACAGATCAGCGAACCGGTACCCAGACTGTCCGCCGGCAACGCCCGCTACCAGACACTGATCGATACGCTGATGGCCAAGACGCCTGCGGATCGTCCGAGTTCGGCGAAAGTGCTGATTGATCTGCTGGATCGATACGCCCTAGAGGGAGCCGCACAGCCGGCAGCAACCGCCGGGCCGGACCGACCGGGCGCGGCGGACACAGCGGCCCCGACCAGATTCGAAGACCGGTCGCGGAGGCGATTGTCCTCCGGCCAACGGCTCCTGCTGCTCGGCAGCCTGGGCACGGTTTGCCTTTGGGTGGCTGCCACCGTCATCGGCCCTCACGAGACCGGACCACCCCGGCGTGCTGCCGCGCTACCGGCCACCGACGGTGACAGCGCGGGGCCGCCCGAACGCACAGCGACCGCCGAGACGCGACTGGCGCCGTTGGTGGCACCGGTTGCGGTACGCTCGGACGAGGCACAGCGTGCATCGCCACCGGGAGACACCGCTTCCGACAACATCACCCGTTCCGCCAATACCCCGTCCGAAAGGGTCGAACCCATCCGACTCGTCCGCCAGAATGATCCTGCCGGACAGCGCACATCGACCCCAAAGCCCGAGTCTGCATCCAAAGCAATCGATCCGAGGTGCGATGAATTGTTGCTGTTGTTCGGCCTGGGCCAGCCCCTGACCGATTCTCAAACCAGGGAGATTGAGCAAAACTGTCGTTGATCGCGCAGCACGCGTATATAAGGGAGAGTGTCGTGCAGAGCCATCAGCCACTGGTCCGTCTGATCTCAGCAGTCGTGGCGTCATCTCTGCTGATCAGCTGTACGTCCAGATCAGTGACGCGAACACCGGTCGATTTCGAACGGGCAATCCGAATGCTGGGCGCCAGCCTGGCTCGACAGATCGGACAGGATCGATTCGTCGTTGCAGGATTGGCGATCCCCGACGTCACCGGCAAGCTCAAGACCTCAAAGGCAGAGGAACCCCCTCCCACGATCCGCATCGTTGCCGTACCGATCGTCGACGCCGAAAGCGGGGAATCGGTTGCGGTCACCGCCGAAATCGAGCGCATCGTCTTCGACGAGATTCGTCGCGCCTCGACCACCTTCTCCGTGGAGCGAATGACCCCGAACAATCTGCAGGCGGCCGACCACATCCTGTTCGGGACGATCATATTCGACACGTATCAGCAGAAGCGCCGAAACGACCAGAAGCGCTATCACGTCTACTGCACGATCGTGGAGAAAGCGAGCAAGCGGATCGTCGCACGAGCAGACGCATGGATTTCCAACCGTGACCTGAACTACTCCCCTGCCGAGATGTTCCAGGACAGTCCGGTCTTCCCCCGCGACAGGCGACTGCAGAGTCTGGTCGCGATCGCGAAAAGTCCGCTCGGAGCAATCGCGGACAACGAATACTACGACTCGCTGGAGACGAACGCGCTCATCGCCGAGGCTGAAACGACATTCGCGCGTGGCGACTATCGCCAGGCGCTCGAGTTGTTCCGGAAAGCCGCCGATCGGCCCGATGGACAGGTCATCAAAACCTATATCGGCCTCTATCGTTCCCAGATCAAGCAAATGGATCTGAAAGCAGCCGAGGAGACGTTTGCCAAGCTGCTGCCGATCGCTGCCGAAGAGGGCAGCCTGAGCACGAAATTCCTGTTTACGGTGAACTCGACGGAATTCGTCTCCGACCGGGGATTGCGCAGTCAATACGACATGTGGATTCGACAGATGGCCCGCTACTTCTCGTCCCGCAGCGACTGCCTTCGAATCGTCGGGCACAGCAGCCGCACCGGCTCGGAGCAATACAACGACCAGCTGTCGCTGATGCGAGCCGAGCAGCTCCGTGCGCGCCTGGGGGCAAACGCCCCCGTGCTGATCGACAAGTCCACCGCGATCGGTGTCGGCTTCAGCCAGAACATCATCGGCTCCGGAACCGATGACGCCCGCGACGCACTGGACCGCCGCGTTGAAGTTTCGCTTCGTGGGTGCTCATGACCGGCCCCGGCGCTTGGACGTCTCCAGCGACCAGCGTCAGCCCCGATACCAGCGCCGGTTCAGGGCGTCGATGACTTTCGCCGGATACTCGATGCGGCCGTAGCTGCCGTTGTAGCGCGCCAGCGCATTGACGAGGTTGCCCTTCTCCTTGTCCAGATAGAACTTCAGGATCGTGCAACCCATGCGCAGGTTGGTGCGCACGTTGAACAGATTGTCCTCGGGACGGCCGATCTCCTGGAGCCAGAACGGCATGATCTGCATCAGCCCCTGGGCGCCGGCGACGGAGATCGCATAGCGGTCGAAGCGGCTCTCGACCTCGATGACCGCCAGCACCAGCTCCGGTGACAGCTTGGCGCGGCGCGCCTCGCTGTGCACCAGCCGCAGCAGTTCCAGCCGCTGCGCATCCTCGACGACGTAGCGCTGCAGGCGCGACGACATGTCGAGCAGCCAGACCTCGGCGTCGAAGCGATGCTCGAAACTGTCGGCGGCGCCGACCGTGCGCGCCAGCAGGTCGCGCAGCTCCGGTTCGGGCGGCTCGACGGGTGCGGCGGGCGCAGAGCCCGACACGAGCAGCGCGAGCAGGGCGATGCGCGCCGGCAGCATGACCTAGGCTCCCAGCTTCTCCAGCACCGCCGCGGTCGTCGCGGCAATCATCTCGGCCTTGTCGGCGCGGCGATGCTTGTACTCGAACTGCTGGTGGGTCAGTCCCTTGTCGCCGATGACGATGCGATGCGGAATGCCGATCAGGTCGGCGTCGGCGAACATCGCGCCGGGCCGGTGGCCGCGATCGTCGAGCAGCACCTCGACACCGGCATCGGCCAGTTCGGCATACAGCGTCTCGACCGCGACGCGCACGGTTTCCGACTTGTCCATGCCGATCGGGCACAGGATCACGCGGAACGGTGCGATGCCGTCCGGCCAGATCATGCCGTTGGCGTCGTGCGACTGCTCGATCACCGCCGCTGCCAGACGCGTGACGCCGATGCCGTAGCAACCCATCTCCGGCGTGACCGACTGCCCCTTCTCGTCGAGCACCGCCAGCCCCATCGCCTCGGAGTACTTGCGACCGAGCTGGAAGATGTGGCCGCCCTCGATACCGCGGAAGAAGCGGATGCTGCCGACGCCGTCGGGACTCGGATCGCCTTCGGCGACCATGCGCAGGTCGGCGGTCTCCGGCTCCGCGCAGTCGCGGCCCCAGTTGACGCCGCGCAGGTGATGGTCGTTCTGGTTGGCACCGCAGACGAAGTCCGCGACCGCCGCCGCGGCATGGTCGGCGATCAGCGGGACCGGACAGTTGACGGGGCCCAGATAGCCCACTTCACAACCGAACACCTTCTGCACCGCTTCAGGATCGGCCAGCCGCAAGGGGCTGGCGATGCGCGGGTGCCGGGCCGCCTTGATCTCGTTGAGCTGATGGTCACCGCGCAGGGCGATGGCAACCAGCCCGCCGTCGGCACCATTGACGACCAGCAGCTTGACCTTGCCGGTCAGCGGCACGTTCAGGAACTGCGACACCTGCTCACAGGTCTTCTGGCCCGGCGTCGCGACCTTCTCCAGGGTCGCGCGCGCGGCGGCGCGCGGCGCGGCCGACGGCAGGCACTCGGCCGCCTCGACGTTGGCCGCGTACGGCCCGCTGTCCGACACCGCCAGCAGGTCCTCGCCCGATCCGGCGAGGATGTGGAACTCCTCGGACGCCGAACCGCCGATGTTCCCGGAATCCGCCTTGACGATGCGGAAGTCCACACCCAGGCGCGTGAAGATGCGCGTGTAGGCCTCGCGCATGTTCTGGTACTCCGCGGCGAGATCCTCGCGGGTCATGTGGAAGGAGTACGCATCCTTCATCAGGAACTCGCGCGCACGCATCACACCGAAGCGCGGGCGGCGCTCGTCGCGGAACTTGGTCTGGATCTGGTAGAAGCTCACCGGCAGCTGCCGGTACGAGCGGAAATCCTGGCGGAAGTGGTGGCAGATCACCTCCTCGTGCGTCGGACCATAGGCGAAATCGTTGCCGTGACGGTCCTTGAAGCGCAGCATCTCGTCGCCCATGACCTGCCAGCGCCCCGACTCCTGCCACAGCTCGGCGGGGTGCACGGACGGCATCAGCAGCTCGTGGCTGCCGGCGCGGTTCATCTCCTCGCGCACGATGCGCTCGATCTTGTGCAGCACGCGCAGGCCGATCGGCAGCCAGGTGTAGAGCCCGGCGCCGAGCTTGCGGATGAAACCGGCGCGCAGCATCAGCTGGTGCGAGACGACCTCGGCGTCGGCGGGGGTTTCCTTGGTGGTGTGCAGGGGCAGCTTGGACAGGCGCATGAGCGTGGACGGTGAAAAGGTGGCGCGCATTGTAGGGCACGCCTTCCGCCTCCCGCCTCTCCGCCTCAGGGCAGCGACCAGGCTTCCGGCCGATGCAGGTGATAACCCTGGGCGTAATCCACGCCGAGACCACGCAGGCAGTCCAGGGTGGCCTCGTCCTCGACGCATTCGGCGATGGTCTTGAGGCCGCGCAGGCGGGCGATGCGGACCATGCTGTCGATCGTCGCCGAATCGACTGGATCGGTGGCCGCGTTGCGCACGAATCCACCGTCGATCTTGAGAATGTCCACGGCCAGCGTCTTGAGATAGCCGAACGACGACATGCCGGCGCCGAAATCGTCCAGCGCAACGGTGCAGCCCAACGCCTTGAGTGCCGAAACCAGCGCGACCGCGCGCTCGGTGTTGGCGATGGCGGCGGTCTCGGTGATCTCGAAACAGATGCGATCGGCGGCGACCTCGTTCTGCTCCAGCACGCGCGCGACATACGCCGCCAGACCCTGGTCGCTGAGGCTGTGCCCGGACAGGTTGATCGCCAGCACCGGGCGTTCGGCCGCGGGCGATCGGGACAGTTCGCGCAGCACACGCGCGATCACGCGCCGATCCACCTGCGGCATCAGGCCGTAGCGCTCGGCGGCGGCGACGAACTCGCCGGGCGGCGTCCACCCGGAGATGCCGCGCACGCGCAGCAACACCTCGTGATGCGTGACCCCCGCGTCGGCGTGCAGCGGCTCGATGCGCTGCTGGTACAACGCGAAACGATTCGCCTCCAGCGTGTCGAGCACGCGCGCGCCCCAGGACTGCTCGCCGCGCAGGCGATGCAGTTCGCGGTCCTCGCGCCGGTAGATTTCGATGCGGTTGCGTCCGCGCGCCTTGGCGCCGCTGCAGGCGGTGGCGGCGGCGGACATCAGCTCGACCGGATCGCCGTAGGCGTCCGCAAACGCCGCGACGCCGGCGCTCAGCGTCACGCCATAGGCACGGCCGTTCCATTCGAAACCCTGGGCGGCGCAATGCAGGCGCACGCGCTCGGCGACCTGCCACGCTCGCTCGGTGTCGGCCTCGGCCAGAAGCACCGCGAACTCGTCGCCACCGAGTCGCGCCAGGTCGTCGTCGCTGCGCACGACCTCGTTCATCAGCTGTCCGAGCTGGACGATCAGGCGATTCCCGGCTTCGTTGCCGAACGCGTCGTTGATCAGCTTGAACTGGTCCACCTCGAAGCGCACCAGCGCGCCCTCGGAGTGGACCGCCAGCACCTGCCGCAGCCGCGTCTCGAACGCACGCCGTGACAGCAGGCCAGTGAGATCGTCACGCGCGGCAGCCGGCTCACCGGCCGACTCCAGCGCACAATGGTCGGCCAGCCACAGCAGCATGCGCCGGCCATTGAGATCGACCGGGTGCAGATGGCTGCAGCGCGTCGCCGCGTCGCTGCAATCGACCGCGTCACCGAACAGTTGCCGCAGCTGGGCCCAGCTCAGCATGCACAGCTCGGGTTCGGACACGCGACAGCGCTCGGCGAGCGCCCCGCTGACCACGCAGACGTGCATGTCCGACGGTTCGATCAGCGCGAGCGGCTGCGGGAACTGCCGCAGCAGCGCGACCGCTTGCGCGTGGTCGAGCAAGCTGGCCAGCTCCTGCGTGGCGGTGACGTCGTCCATGTGAGCGGTGGCGGGGCGAGGAAGTGTGACGCGTATCACAATACCGCCAATCCAAGCGGAAAGGTGAATAACCCGTCAGGAAGTCGCAGAGTGCCCCAGCCGTGTCCGAGCGGGCGCGGCAGACCGCCGTGCGTGCGCAATGCCGCGACGAGCGGCCCGCGCAGTCCAGCTAGTCACGGACCTTGAGCACCTGCTCGGCCGCCCGGTCGCCATCGAGACGCCAGGCGCGCATCTCCAAGACGCCCTTGGTGTTGAGCGACACCACCAGGCTGAGCCCGCCGTCCGCCAGCTCCTCGACACCGGGAATGGCCGCCGACTGCGGGTGCGACCACAGTCTCGCCCAGCGCTGCACGCCTGCCGGCAGCGTCGTGCCGTCCGGGTGGAAACTGACCGGCTGTCCGTCGCGGGCGGCGACCACGCCGCGGATCGCCTCCGGTTGTGCCTGTTGCGCCGCGTGCAGGATCTCGATCGCCAGTCGGCGCGGCATCACCAATACGTCGTCAGTCACGGCGCTCTCCGCAGACGGGACATTCCGGATCAGCGGCGATCTTATGCGAGGTCCATTGCATCTGCCGCGCGTCCCAGCGCTGCAGGCGCGCGACCGGGACCTCCAGACCGAGCAGCAGTTGTAGCGCGGCGAGCGCCTGCTGACAGCCGATCGTGCCCACCACCGGCCCGAGGATGCCCGCCTCCTCGCAGCGCTCCGCCGCCTCGCCGCTCTCCGGATACAGGCAGCGGTAGCAGGGGCCGCCGCGACGCAGGTCGAACACCGCGAGCTGACCCTCGAAGCGGATCGCCGCGCCGCTGACCAGCGGCTTGCGCGCGCGCGCGCAAGCGGCGTTGATGGCGTAGCGGCTCGGAAAGTTGTCGGTGCAGTCGAGCACGACATCCGCGTGCACCACCGCGGCGGGCCAGTTTTCAGCGTCGTACGTGCACGGCACCACGTCGGGATTGAGCGCCGCGAGCTGCGCTGCCGCGGCCTCGGTCTTGGCGCGGCCGACATCGGTCTGGCGGTACAGCACCTGCCGCTGCAGGTTGCTCGTCTCGACGCGGTCACGATCCGCGAGCAGCAGGCGACCGACACCGGCGCCGGCCAGATACGACGCGGCAACCGAGCCGAGCCCGCCGAGCCCGACCACCAGAACGGTCGAATCGCGCAGGAGCGCCTGCCCGTTGACGCCCACCTCGGGCAGGATCACCTGGCGGCCGTATCGGGAGAAATCGGTCATCGCTGCGTGCTCCGCCCAGCGGTCGCGCGTTCCTGGCCCGCGTAGTCACGGCGCGTGGACACATCGACGAATCCGGCGCGCGAGAACAGCGCTCGCACCGCCGCGCCCTGGTCGTAGCCATGCTCGACCAACAACCAGCCGTCGTCCGCGAGGTGCCTTGCCGCACCGGCGCTGATCGCGCGCAGCGCACCCAGGCCGTCGCCACCGTCGGTGAGCGCCGCCAGGGGCTCGTGGCGCAAGATCGCCAGGTGCGGATCGTCGTGGGCGATGTACGGAGGATTGGACACGATCAGATCATAGCGGCGGCCGCCCAGCGCCCCGAACCAATCGCCGTGACGGAAACACACGGACCGCCCGAGTCGGTCGGCGTTGGCGCGCGCGACCGCCAGCGCCTCGACCGAGAGATCGGTCGCGTCAACCTGCGCATCGGCGCGTTCGCTGGCCAGCGCCAGCGCCAGCGCGCCGCTGCCGGTGCCCAGATCGACGATGCGCGGTTGCGCGACACCGCGCAGCAATTCCAGGCCCCACTCGACCAGCAGCTCGGTTTCCGGGCGCGGCACCAGCACCGCCGGCGTGACCGCCAGGTCGAAGGTCCAGAAACCCCTTGTACCGACCAGGTAGGCGACCGGCTCGCCAGCCGCGCGTCGCGCGACCAGTGCCTCGAAATGCTGCGCCTGTGCCGGCGGCAGTTCGTCGTGCAGCTGCGCGAAGATCCGCGCACGGCTCAGGCCGAGCACCTGGCCGAGCAGCAGCTCGGCGTCCAGCCGCGGGCTGTCGCTGACCGCCGCGATCCGCGCCTGCGCGGACATCAGGCATTGGCCCAGGGTCACGTTTCGCCCAGCTGCGCCAGCTGCTCGGCCTGGTGCTCGGCCAGCAAGGGCTGGATCACCGGATCGAGTTCACCCTCGATCACGCGGTCGAGCTGATAGAGCGTCAGGTTGATGCGGTGATCGGTGATCCGCCCTTGCGGGAAGTTGTAGGTGCGGATGCGCTCGGAACGGTCGCCGCTGCCGACCAACTGCTTGCGCTGCGCCGCCATCTGCGCCGACTGCTTGCTGCGCTCGGCATCGAGCAGGCGCGCCTGCAGCAGCGCCATCGCCTTGGCGCGGTTCTTGTGCTGCGAGCGTTCCTCCTGGCATTCGACGACGACACCGGTCGGAACGTGGGTGATGCGGATCGCCGACTCGGTCTTGTTGACGTGCTGGCCGCCGGCGCCGCCGGAGCGGTAGGTATCGATCTTGAGGTCCGCAGGATTGATCGTGATCTGCGACTCCTCGATCTCGGGCAGCACTGCGACGGTCGCCGCGGACGTGTGGATGCGCCCCTGCGCCTCGGTCTCCGGGACGCGCTGCACGCGATGCGCGCCGGACTCGAACTTGAGCTGCGAGTAGGCGCCGAAGCCGATCACGCGCGAGATGATCTCCTTGTAACCGCCGTGCTCGCCCTCGTTCTGCGACAGGATTTCCACGGTCCATCCGCGCGACTCGGCATAACGCGAGTACATGCGGAACAGATCGCCGGCGAAGATCGCCGCCTCGTCGCCACCGGTACCGGCGCGGATTTCGAGAAACACATTGTTGTTGTCGAGCGGGTCGCGCGGCACCAGGTAGCCCTGCAGCCGGGTTTCCAGCGCCGCAAGCTGCGCCGTGACCTGAGGGATCTCGGCCTCGGCCATCGCCCGCAACTCGGCGTCCGGGTCGCGGCGCATCTGTTCGAGGTCCGCCAAGGTCTTGAGCGCGTCCCGATGCGCGCTGAAAGTCTCGACGACCGGCCCGAGCTGCGCGTACTCCTGCGACAGGCGGCGGAACTTGTCGGTGTCGCCGATCACCACTGGATCGCCCAGCTCGCGCGCGATTTCCTCACGGCGCTCGACCATCTGCTCCAGCTTGGCGATGAGAGAGGCTTTCATGTGGATGGAACGAAGTAAGACGGGCCGCGCGACGGCGGAGCCTGCCGGCCTGCCGTGCAGTGCAGCGTCGGGACGTGAGGCTAATCTTCCGGCAGATCGAACAGCCGCCGGGCGGCGTTGAGCAGCAGGGCCTGTTCGACCGCGTCCGCGCGGCGCAGCGCCTGCGACGGCGCATGCAGGATCTTGTTGCTGAGCGTGTCGGCGACGAAGGCGAGCACGTCTTCGACCGGTTCGCCGGACGCCAGCCGGCGGCGCGCCTTGCCCAACACCTCGTCGCGGCTGGCGCGTGCATGCGCACGGATCGCCTGGATGGTCGATGACGCATCGCGACTTTCGAGCCAGCGGGCGAATTCCTCCGCCTGCGCCTGGACCAGCACCTCCGCCTGCCGCGCCGCGTCCTCGCGCCGCTTCAGGTTCTGCGCGATGACGTCGCGCAGATCGTCGATGCTGTACAGGTAGATGTCCTCGACGTCGGCGATGCGCGGATCGATGTCGCGGGGTACGGCCAGGTCGATCATGAACACCGGCTTGCGGCGACGCGCCTGCACCGCGCGCTGCATCGCCTCCCGATCGATGATGTAGCCGCGCGCCGCGGTCGATGACACGACCAGATCGGCGTCGCCCAGGTAGCTCGGCAGGTCGTTGAGGCTGATCGCGTAACCGTGCAGCTCGCGCGCCAGCTTCTCGGCGCGCTCCAGACTGCGGTTGGCGATGACGATGCGGCCGACGCCGTGCTGCTGCAGGTGCCGGCCCACCAGCTGCATCATCTCGCCGGCGCCGATCAGCAGGGCGGTCTGGCTGTGCAAGTCGGCGAAGATGCGCCGCGCCATCTGCAGCGCGGCGTAGGCGACGGAGACCGGGTGCGCGCCGATCTCGGTCTGTGAGCGCACCAGCTTGGCCACCGCGAACGCGTGCTGAAACAGCCGCCCGAGCACCGGGCCGAGCGCGCGCACTTCGCTGGCGACCGAGAACGTCTGCTTCATCTGACCGAGGATCTGCGGCTCGCCGACGACCAGCGAATCGAGCCCGGCGGCGACACGCAGACTGTGCCGGATGCTGCCGATGTCGCGATGGGTATAGAGATACTTCTCGATGTAACCCTCCGGCACCTGCCGTTCGCGCCGCCACCACTCCAGCACACGGGTCTCTTCCTCGATCGCGGTCACCGCCATGATCTCGGTGCGGTTGCAGGTGGACAGGATCGCGGCCTCGCTGATCCCCGGCAGCGCGTGCAACCGCTGCAGCGCGCTCGGCAGATCCGCCTCGGTGAACGCCAGGCGCTCGCGCGCCTCGACGGGCGCGCGATGGTGGCTGAGACCGAGGGTGACGAGTGCCATGGCAAACCGGTGTGTCCTGCCGGCGATTTTAGCGGCGGCGGCGCAGCCGTGCTCCGCCGCGGGTCCGTCGGAACCCGCCGTCCGCGCGTTCCGACGCAAGGAACCGCGCTTTCCGCATAATGTCTGTCTGCTGAAGCCCCGCCGCCACCCGAACCATTCCCGTGCCCCTGCCCTACCGCTGCTCCTGTTGCGCACTCGCGCTGTCCGCGCTGCTCGGTGGTTGCGCCACCCTCGCGCCGCCTGCCCGGCCGGCCGGCCCGTCATCCGACTTCCAGTCGCTGGCGCAGGACGCGCCGTCCGAACCGCTGCAGTCCGCCACGGCGCAGGCCCAATTCCATGTGTTGGCTGGCGAAATGGCGGCCGGACGCGACGACCCGGCGCTGGCGGCCCGTGAGTTTCTGGCCGCGCTGGCGCTGATCGACGATGCCGACCTCGCGCAGCGCGCGACCGCACTGGCGGTGACGGCTCGGGACGAAGACCTGGCCTTGACCGCAGCACGGCGCTGGCTGGAGCTGGAGCCGGATGCCGCCGATCCGCGCGAAGTCGTCGCCAGCCTGTCGATCCGACGCGGCGACCTGACGACGACGCTCGAACAATCCCGCGCCTTGATCGAGGGACACGCGGGCGGCATCGGCGACGGTTTCCTGCATGTCGCGCAAGTGCTGATGCAAGCCGGACGCGATCGTGCCGACGCGGCGCTCGCGGTGATGCAGCAACTGGTCGGTCAGTGGCCGGAAGACGCCGGCGCCCATCATGGCCTCGGCGTGCTGGCCCTGCATTTCAAGCGCCTCGAACTCGCGGAGGCGGCCGCCAGAAAGGCACAGGCGCTGGAGCCGAAGGATCGCCGGCATACGCTCCTGCTGATCGGGGTCTGGGTGCGGCAGGGCCACATCGACGAGGCCGATGCCCAGCTCGAAAAGCTGCTGCCCAAGGGCAAGGACGCGATCGAAGCGCGCATGGGCTACGCCCGGCTGCTGCTGGAGAACGGCCAGCGCGCCGCCGCGCGCCGGCAGCTCGAGCAGATTCTCAAGCTCGACCGCCGCAACGTCGATGCGCACTACGCGCTGGGCGTGCTCGCCTTCAACGCCGGCGACCAGACCACCGCGACCGACCATTTCCTGCTCCTGCTCGACGGGCCGCGCGCCAACGAGGCGGCCATGCAGCTCGGCCGCATCGCCGAGGCCCGCCGCGACTATGTGCAGGCGCTGGCCTATTACGCCCGGGTCAGCCAGGGCCCGGCGTCGCTGGACGCCGCGAGTCGCCGCGCCCTCGTGCTGGGCCGCATGAACCGCATCGACGACGCACGCGTCCTGCTGCGCAACCTGCGTGAACGCTATCCGCAGTATGCGGTCCGCTTCTACCTGACCGAAGGCGAGATCCTGCTCAACGGCGGCGACAACGACGCGGCACTGTCGCTGTACAGCGATGCGCTCGCGGAAGATCGCGACAACACCGAACTGCTCTACGGCCGCTCGCTGGCCTACGAACGCCTGCAGCGGATCGATCTGGCCGAGCGCGACCTGCGCCAGGTGCTGAGCCTGCAACCCGACGATGCGCGCGCGCTCAACGCGCTGGGCTACATGCTGGTGGTGCACACGCAGCGCTATGCCGAAGCCGAGACCGCGATCGCGCGCGCGATCGCGCTGGAGCCGGACGACGCCGCGATCAACGACAGCATGGGCTGGCTGCAGTACAAGCTCGGCCGCCCCGAGCAGGCGCTGACCTGGCTCAAGCGCGCTTACGCGCAGCTGCCGGACCCTGAGGTCGCCGCACACCTGGGCGAGGTGCTGTGGGTGCTCAATGACCGCGAGCAGGCACGCGCCATCTGGGACGCGGCACTGCGCAACGATCCGCAGCACCCCGTGCTCCTCGAAACCATCGAGCGCCTGAACCCGTGAAACGCGCCGCCCTCCTGTTCGCTGCCGCACTCGTGACGGCCTGCGCACCGGCGCCGAGGCAGGTCGATCCCGCGCTGACCGAACTGCGCTGGACCGAGCACCGCGAAGCGCTCGCCGGCATCCTCGGCTTCGCGCTCGAAGGGCGCCTCGCCGACTCGAAGGGCCGCAGCGGCGAGCTGCTGTGGCGTCAGTACGCGGACGATCGCTTCGAGTTGCGGATCAACGGCCCGCTCGGCGTCGGCGCAGTAGCCATCGACGGCGATGCCGGAGGCGTCACGGTGCGCAGCAAGGACGGTACCGAGACCACCGACGACCCGGAGGGCTGGATGCAGACCCATCTGGGCTGGCACCTGCCGCTGCGCAGCCTGCGCGCCTGGGCGCTGGGCATCCCGGCACCCGGCGAGGTGCAGCAACTCGCAGTCGATGCCGACGGGCACCTGCTGAGCCTGCAGCAATCCGGGTGGACCTTGCGCTACGACGACTACCAGCGTGTCGGCGTGCTGGATCTGCCGCGCAGGCTGCAGGCGCAGTCCGACGCCATCCGCCTGCGCCTGGTGATCGACCGCTGGACCGCGCTCGATCTGGCGACACGCTCCTGATTCCACAAGACCCAACGATGCAAGACCCGTCCCGCGGCGCGTTCACCGCCGATTTCGCCTGGCCGGCGCCGGCCAAGCTCAACCTGTTCCTGCACATCACCGGCCGCCGCGCCGACGGTTATCACGAGCTGCAGACGCTGTACCAGTTTCTCGATTTCGGCGACCGCCTGTACTTCGTCCCGCGGGGCGACGGCGAGATCCACCGTCTCGCCGGCACCGCCGCGGTGGCACCGGAACAGGACCTGGTCGTGCGTGCCGCCCGGGCGCTGCAGCGCGCCTGCGGCTGCGGCCTGGGCGCGGACATCCGCGTGGACAAGCGCATCCCGCTGGGCGCCGGGCTGGGCGGCGGATCGAGCGACGCAGCGACGACGCTGGTCGCGCTCAATCGGCTGTGGAACCTCGGCTTCACCGCCGACGAGCTGGCCGACCTCGGACTCGGCCTGGGCGCCGACGTGCCGGTCTTCGTGCGCGGCCAGGCCGCCTGGGCGGAAGGCATCGGCGAGCGGCTGACACCGGTCGATCTCGTGGAACCCTGGTTCGTGGTCGTCGTGGCGCCGGCGCACGTCCGCACGGCCGACATCTACGCGGACCCCGAACTCGAGCGCGATTGCGCGCGCATCGGCCTGGCCGAATTCCTCGCCGGGCAGACGCGCAACGTCTTCGAGCCGGTGACCACGCGGCGACACCCGCAGGTGGGCGAGGCGCTGACCTGGCTGCGCCGCTTCGGGCCGGCACGCATGTCCGGCACCGGGGCCTCGGTCTTTCTCGCCTGCGAATCCGCCGAGCAGGCGCAGGCCATCGCGGCGCGTGTGCCGCGGGGCTGGGCGAGCTTCGTCGCGCGCGGCCGCAACCGCTCGCCGCTGCGCGACGCGATGGACCGGTGAGCGATCGACTTCCCTTATAATGCGCGCCGCACGAGCCGAGCCGTCCTGGGGCGGCCTCGTTGGGGCGTCGCCAAGTGGTAAGGCAGCGGGTTTTGATCCCGCCATTCGGTGGTTCGAATCCATCCGCCCCAGCCATTTCCATTTTCTTCAGGCAGGCCCATGTCCGACTCGAAGCTGATGCTGTTTTCCGGGAACGCCAATCCGAAGATCTCCCGGGACATCGCGGCCTACCTGAAAACCTCCATCGGTCAGGCCGTCGTCGGCAAGTTCTCCGACGGCGAGATCCAGATCGAGATCCTGGAGAACGTGCGCGGCAAGGACGTCTTCGTCATCCAGCCGACCTGCGAACCGACCAACGACAACGTCATGGAGCTGCTGCTGATGCTCGACGCGCTCAAGCGCGCCTCGGCCAGCCGCATCACCGCGGTGATCCCCTATTTCGGCTACGCCCGCCAGGACCGCCGCCCGCGCTCGGCGCGCGTGCCGATCTCCGCCAAGGTCGTCGCCGACATGATCGGCGAGTGCGGCGCCGATCGTGTGCTGACGGTGGACCTGCACGCCGACCAGATCCAGGGCTTCTTCGACATCCCGGTCGACAACGTCTATGCCTCGCCGGTGCTGCTCGGCGAGATCTGGCGGCAGAAGTACGAGAACCTGATCGTCGTCGCGCCCGATGTCGGCGGCGTGGTCCGTGCGCGCGCGATCGCCAAGCGCCTCGATGACGCCGATCTGGCCATCATCGACAAGCGCCGCCCCAAGCCCAACGAGTCGCGTGTGATGAACATCATCGGCGACGTCAGCGGCCGCACCTGCGTGCTGGTCGATGACCTGGTCGATACGGCCGGCACGCTGTGCAAGGCGGCGGCCGCGCTCAAGGAGGAAGGCGCGATCAAGGTCGTCGCCTACGTCACCCACCCGGTGCTGTCCGGCCCGGCGATCAAGAACATCAGCAATTCGGAACTCGACGAACTGGTCGTGACCGACACGATCCCGCTGTCCGCGGCCGCCCAGGCCTGCCCGAAGGTGCGCCAGCTGTCGATCGGCGGCCTGCTCGCCGAGACCATCCGCCGCATCTCCGCGGAAGAATCCGTCAGCTCGCTCTACGTGGACTGAGACGCGGCGCAGCCGTATCCGGAGACAGGCGCCGCAGGCGCCTGTTTTCGCTTGGGCATGTCACAAACCGCCGGCTGGCTCGTCTTGCCTGTGAACCCACGGGAGAGAACGCCATGCTGAAGTCCTTCATCCGCGCCCGGATCGGCAAGTTCGAGCGCGCGTACGATTACGACATGTCCTACGCCCGCGACCTGGTGGACGCCGACCCCCGCGCGTTCCTCATCTTCAACCGCGTGATCCCGCTGGCGCGCTATCGCCGGGACGTGCCACTCGACGCCTGGTTCGCCGCGAAGATCGTGGGCAGCATGAGCGAGGATTGCGGACCGTGCACACAGCTGGTCGTGCAGATGGCCGAACGGGCTGGCGTGGCGGCCGACACCCTGCGCGCGATCATCGCCCGCCGCCCGCAGGATCTGCCCGCCGATGCGCAGCTCGGCTACCGCTTCGCCGAGGCCGCGGTGGCGCACAGCCTCGACGCGGATCCGCTGCGCGCGCAGGTGCTGCGGCGCTGGGGCCGGCGTGCGCCGGTGTCACTGGGCTTTGCTCTGGTGTCGGCACGCATCTTCCCGACGCTCAAGTACGCGCTGGGTCACGGCAAGACCTGCGCGCGCGTCGTGGTCGCCGGCCAGGCGCAGGCCGTGCCGCAGGCCGCATGAGGTCATGAGCGCGGGCACGCAACCGGACCCGGCGGCGAGTTTCGAGCCGCATCGCCGCCCGCTGCTGGGCCTGGCCTACCGCATGCTCGGCTCGCTGGCCGAGGCCGAGGACGTCGTCCAGGACGCCTACCTGCGCTGGCACGCGACCGACCGCGCCGCGGTGGAGCAGCCGCGCGCCTTTCTCAGCCGCACGGTCACGCGCCTGTGCCTGGACCAGATCAAGTCGGCGCGAGCGCAGCGCGAAACCTACGTCGGCCCGTGGCTGCCGGAGCCGCTTCTGGACCACGCGGCGCTGGTCGCCGACGGCGACAGCGACTACGCCGACGACCTGTCGATCGCGCTGCTGATGACGCTGGAGCGGCTCTCGCCGCTAGAGCGCGCCGCCTTCCTGATGCACGACGTCTTCGATCTCGACTATCCCGAGATCGCGCGCACCCTGCAGCGCAGCGAGGACGCCTGCCGCCAGCTCGCCGCGCGCGGCCGCGCACAGGTGCGGCGCGACCGGCCGCGCTTCCGTCCGTCCGCAGAGGAATCGACGCGTCTGACACAGGCATTCGTCGCCGCCCTGGGCAGTGGCGACATCGAGGGACTCAAGCAGGTGCTCGCGGCCGACGCGGTGTTCTACGCCGACGGCGGCGGCAAGGTGCCGTCGGCGCGCAAGCCGGTGCTCGGCGCCGAACGCATCGCGCGCTTCCTCGCCGGACTGGTGCGCAAGCCCGCGATCGTACGCCGCCTGATCCACGGGCCGCTGGGTCTGAAGATCGCCCCGGTCAACGGTATGCCCGGCGCGCTCCTCTACATGTCCGGCCGGCTCGTCCAGACCTACGCGCTGGACATCCGCGACGGCCGCATCCACGCGCTCTACGTCACCCGCAACCCGGACAAGCTGGCGCGGCTGCAGCACTGAATTCGCCCGCGCCGGGGCTTTCCAGTACAATGCGCGCCCCTTCCGTCTGGTCGCGGACGGAAGCCCATTGTTTTTTCGAGAGATTTCCATGAAACAAAACTTTGTCGTCGTCGCCGAGACACGCGCGGACCAGGGCAAGGGTGCGAGCCGCCGCCTGCGCCGCGAAGGCAAGATCCCGGCGATCGTCTATGGCGGCACCGAAGCCCCGGTGTCGATTTCCCTGTCCGCCAACGAGATCGGCAAGCAGCTCAAGGTCGAGGCGTTCTACTCGCACCTGCTGACGCTGAATCTCAACGGCACGAGCCAGCAGGTCGTGCTCAAGGATCTGCACCGCCATCCGGTGACGGGTCTGGCCATGCACGCCGACTTCCAGCGTGTGCAGGCCGACAAGGCGCTGCGCATGCACGTGCCGCTGCACTTCAAGGGCGCGGACGTCGCGCCGGGCGTCAAGACCGGTGGCGGCATCGTCGAGCATCTGCTCAACCAGGTCGAAGTCGAGTGCCTGCCCAAGGATCTGCCGGAGTACATCGAGGTCGATCTGTCGGCGCTGAATGTCAACGAGTCGATCCACCTCTCGCAGCTGAAGCTGCCGGCAGGCGTCACGCTGATGCAGCTCAAGCACGGCAACGACCAGTCGGTCGTCGCGATCCACCTGCCGCGCGCGGCGGTTGAGGAAGAAACGCCCGCAGCGGCGCCGGTGGAAGGCGCAGCGGCCGCCGCCCCGGCCGCGGAAGCCAAGAAGGAAGAGAAGAAGTAAGTCCGCAAGGGCCGCGGCCCCGTGCCGCGGCCTGCCGGTTCGGCCCGTCCGTGCCCCGTGCCCGGGCGGGCTTTTTCGTTAGGCCATTTGAATGTCAACGGACAGCGACCTGCATGCCATCGTCGGCCTGGGCAACCCGGGCGACGAATACGCGCGCACGCGCCACAACGCGGGCTTCTGGTTCGCCGACCTTCTCGCCGGGCGTGGTCGCGCGAGCCTGCGCCGCGAGGCCAAGTTCCATGGCGACTTCGCGCGCATCAAGCTCGGCGGCGTCGATGTGCTGTTGCTCAAGCCGCAGACCTTCATGAACCGCAGCGGCCAGGCCGTGCAGGCCTTGGCGCAGTTCTACAAGCTGTCGCCGGACCGCATCCTCGTCGCACACGACGAACTCGATCTGCCGGCCGGCACCGTGCGCCTCAAACTCGGCGGCGGTCACGGCGGTCACAACGGCCTGCGCGACATCCATCGCGCGCTCGGTGAAGGTTACCGGCGTCTGCGCGTCGGCATCGGCCATCCCGGCGACAAGAATCTGGTGCTCAACTACGTGCTCGGCCGCCCGGGACGCGACGACGAAGCGGCGATCCTCGCCGCCCTCGACCGCTCCGCCGACGCGGTCGAGACCTGGCTGTCGCGCGGCTGGGACCGGGCGATCACGCAGCTGCACACCGCCAACCAGTAGACTCCCCCACCACTCGCCTCGGCGCCGCTGCGGCGCCGGGCATCCGCAAGAAGACACCGCCATGGGTATCAAGTGTGGAATCGTCGGACTGCCGAACGTCGGCAAGTCCACCCTGTTCAATGCGCTGACCAAGGCGCAGATCGCCGCCGAGAACTACCCGTTCTGCACGATCGATCCCAACGTCGGCGTCGTGCCCGTGCCGGATGCGCGCCTCGACGCGCTCGCCGCGATCGTCAAGCCACAGCGCGTACTGCCGGCGACGGTCGAGTTCGTCGACATCGCCGGCCTCGTCGCCGGCGCGAGCAAGGGCGAGGGTCTGGGCAACCAGTTCCTCGCGCACATCCGCGAGACCGACGCGATCACGCACGTCACGCGCTGCTTCGACAACCCGGACGTGGTCCACGTCGCCGGCTCGACCGACCCGATCCGCGACATCGAGATCATCAACACCGAGCTGGCGCTGGCCGACCTCGACACGGTCAGCAAGGCCGCCGAGCGCGCCGGCCGCAATGCCAAGACCGGCAACAAGGACGCGATCGCTCGGCACGAGCTGCTCAAGCGCGTGCAGGCCCATCTCGACGGCGGCAAGCCGGCGCGTTCGCTGGATCTGACCGAAGAAGAACGCCCGCTGCTCCGCGAGCTGCAGCTGATCACCGCCAAGCCGGCGCTGTACATCGCCAACGTCGATGAGGCGGGCCTCACCCATGGCAACGACTATCTCCGGCGCGTGCAGGACTACGCTGCCGCCGAAGGTTCGGACGTCGTGCCGGTCTGCGCCGCGATCGAAGCCGAGATCGCCCAACTCGACGATGCCGACAAGGCCGCCTTCCTCGCCGATCTGGGTCTGGAAGAACCGGGCCTCAACCGCGTGATCCGTGCGGCCTACAAGCTGCTCGGCCTGCAAACCTACTTCACCGCGGGCGTGCAGGAAGTCCGCGCCTGGACCGTCAAGGTCGGCGCCACCGCCCCACAGGCCGCCGGCGTGATCCACACCGATTTCGAGAAAGGCTTCATCCGCGCCGAGGTGATCGCCTACGCCGACTACGTCCAGTACAAGGGCGAAGCCGGCGCCAAGGAAGCCGGCAAATGGCGCCTCGAGGGCAAGGACTACATCGTCAAGGACGGCGACGTCATGCACTTCCGCTTCAACGTCTAGCGCAAGTCAGTCCTTTCCAATCCAGAGATGAGCCTGAAGGGCGGATCTGAGTGAGGGGCTGTCAGGCGGCGGGACGCTGGGCTTTGCTGATGGAAAGGAACAACTG